>NZ_JBFODQ010000013.1:0-6887 GCF_040908355.1 Aeromonas sp. R2-2
GGCATTTTCCATCTGGCTTTGGCCGCGCATCTTGCTGGCGATGGCCTGACGGCGGGCGAGCGGCAGGCGCAGGAACAGCCAGCGCAGCCATTTGAGCTGGGTGATGCGGCGAAACTTCTGATACCCCTCATCCAGGGTGCAGAGCAGATCGCCGTGGCTCAGCACGACCCGCTCCCCATAGAGCTCGATAACGCAAGGGTCACCCAGCAATGTCATCCCAGCGCGCTTGGCAAACTGCTGGCCCAGCAGAAAGTCACGGTTGCCGTGGATAAAGTAGATGGGCACGTTCTGCTGGCTCAGGGCCAAGAAGGCATCGGCCATCTGTTGATGGAGCGGATTGGGGTCATCGTCACCAATCCAGAATTCGAAGAGATCCCCCAGCACATAGAGGGCATCGGCGCCGGGGGCGTCGTGCTCGAGAAAGCGCACCAGTGCCGCGGTCATATCGGGCCGCTGGGCAGAGAGGTGAATGTCACTGATAAAGAGGGTGCTCATGATGTGGGGGTCGGGCTCTCGGTCGAAACAGGGCAAACAGGGGTGGCAGAGATAGTAGAAACAACGGGGGACGAACAGTGCGCTGCGGGCGCCATCGCGCCAGTTGCGGTATGGATATCGTCACGGGATGGCGGCTGCCATGACAGCTCGGCCAGATTTCGTTCCTCCAGCGTCAGCAGCGCTTCATAAGGATCGCCCGCCAGCTTCAGCAATCGGCACATCGCCGCTTCCCCTTTCAATCCCTCTTCAAGGCGCAGGCGCTGCACTTCGCGGTAGAAAGCATCGCCAAACCGCTCGAGCAACGCGGCCATCAGGGTGAGGTGGCGCCAGCCGTTCAGCGTCTCGATGGGGGCGGGGGTGACATAGAGTTCCAGCGGCCAGCTGGCCTCGCTCGTGTCAGAACCGGTATCTGCACAGCTCTGGTCGAGGCAGGAAAAGGTGCGCTCCAGCAGCCAGATATTGTCGCCTTTGGCGCTTGCCAGCCAACCTTGAGCTTCGAGCGTTGCGGCAAACGCCGCCGGATCAGCAAGCTGGCAGAGGATATCGAGATCGCTGCCCGGCCGATCGAGGCCGATGGCCAGCGTGCTCACCAGCGCCATATCGGCGCACTGCGCGGCCAGCTCATCCCACACACCGGCGGTGAGCAGGGCATGGGCCGAGCGCTGGCGCGGGTTGCCGTGGGCCAGATAGTCGAGGCGGCGCCAGTTTGGGCTGGCAGTGGGGGAGGCAGATGGAAAAACTGCGGCCGGGGCCGCAGTTTTGTCAGTGCCGAGTCGGCAGAGATCAGTCAGCAAGGGTCACCTTGGTGATCACCACGTCTTCTACCGGCACGTCCTGGTGGATGCGGCCGTAGTTACCGGTCTTGACGCCCTTGATCTTGTTGACCACGTCCATACCGGCGGTCACTTCACCGAATACGCAGTAGCCGAAGCCCTGGGTGGTAGCGGATTTGAAGTCAAGGAAGTCGTTGTTGTTCACGTTGATGAAGAACTGGGCGCTGGCAGAGTGCGGCTCCATGGTGCGGGCCATGGCGATGGTGCCAATCTTGTTGGACAGGCCATTGGCCGCTTCGTTCTTGATGGGAGCGCGGGTGTCTTTCTCTTCAAAGCCCGGGGCATAGCCGCCGCCCTGGATCATGAAGCCGTCGATGACGCGGTGGAAGATGGTGTTGTCGTAGTGACCGTCACGGCAGTATTGCAGGAAGTTGGCCACGGTTTCCGGGGCTTTTTCAGCGTTCAGGGTGAGGGTGATGTCGCCGTGATTGGTGTGCAGAGTGACCATGATATGTCCTTTCATTTGATGCGGGCGACCAAGTGCCCGCAGGTGTATGGCATAAAGTGGTGGCAATTCTAGCCCATCAGGGGCTGGCGGCATAGTCTCTCTGGCGCCGTAACCGTGCTGGCAGGCGGGATTGGCCCGCTTTTCTGCCTCGTTTTCTGCCCCTGAACGGGGTATTATGACCAACCATTTTACTCACAGGCAGTGGTTAGAAGATGCTGAAGATATACAACACACTCACTCGTCAAAAAGAAGAATTCAAACCTATCCACCCGGGCAAGGTGGGCATGTATGTGTGTGGTGTCACCATCTACGATCACTGTCATATCGGCCACGGCCGCACCTTCGTCGCCTTTGATGTGGTCGCTCGCTACCTGCGTTACGCCGGTTACGACCTGACTTACGTGCGCAACATCACCGACGTGGATGACAAGATCATCAAGCGCGCCGCTGAAACCCGCGTCACCTGCGACGAGCTGACCGAGCGTCTGATTGGCGACATGCACGCCGACTTCGACGCCCTCGGTATGGTGCGCCCGGATATCGAACCGCGCGCCACCCAGCACATCGAAGAGATCATCGAGCTGGTGCAATCCCTGCTGGAAAAAGAGCACGCCTACGTGGCGGATAACGGCGATGTGATGTTTATCGTCGAATCCTATGCCGACTACGGCAAGCTCTCCGGCCAGGATCTGGAGCAGCTGCAAGCCGGTGCCCGCGTTGACGTGGTCGATGCCAAGCGCAACCCGCTCGACTTCGTGCTGTGGAAGATGTCGAAGCCCGGCGAACCGACCTGGGAGAGCCCCTGGGGCCCGGGCCGTCCTGGCTGGCACATCGAGTGCTCCGCCATGAACTCCAAGCACCTTGGCAACCACTTCGACATCCACGGCGGCGGTTCCGATCTGCAGTTCCCGCACCACGAGAACGAGATCGCCCAGTCCTGCTGCGCCCACGGTGGCGACTACGTCAACACCTGGATGCACAGCGGCATGGTGATGGTGGATAAAGAGAAGATGTCCAAATCCCTTGGCAACTTCTTCACCATCCGTGACGTGCTGGCCCACTATGACGCCGAAACCGTCCGTTACTTCCTGATGTCTGGCCACTACCGCAGCCAGCTCAACTACTCGGAAGATAACCTCAAGCAAGCCCGCGCCGCGCTGGAGCGCATGTACACCGCCCTGCGCGATCTGCCGGTAGCCGCTGCTGCCGGTGGCGACGAGCAGGTAGCGCGCTTCAAGGAAGCGATGGACGACGACTTCAACACCCCGGAAGCCTACTCCGCCCTGTTCGATCTGGTGCGCGAGATCAACCGCCAGAAGGGTGAAGACATGGCCGTTGCCGCCGCGCTGGGCGCCCGTCTGCGCGAGCTGGGCGCCGTGCTCGGCATCCTGCAGCAAGACCCTGAGGCTTTCTTGAAGGGTGATGAAGCGGACGAAGAGGTTGCCGAAATCGAGCGCCTGATCGCCGAGCGCAATCAGGCCCGTGCCGACAAGAACTGGGCCGCGGCGGATGCCGCCCGCAACCGTCTCACCGAGATGGGGATCGTGCTGGAAGACAGCGCCGGCAAAACCAGCTGGCGCCGTGCCTAAGGGCCGCCGGTTGACGACCTGACGCAGAGCGCAGCCCTTGGGCTGCGCTCTTTTTTTCAGGGCCCGGCGCTTTGTTCAAGGCGCGGCTCATGCAAGCGAACATAAGGAAGATGGCACCATGAAGATATCCAGCTGGCCCGTGCTGGCACTGGCCCTCTCTGCGGCGGCCCTGATCGCCCCGGCCCATGCGGGCACCACCACCAGCGGCAAACTCGATCCGGCCGCCAGTGCCCGCGCCAAGGCCAAGGTGGCCCAGTTTCTCGACTGGGAGCGCCAAGTCAAACCGAGTGGCCTCTATCAGAGCGATCTCGGCGGCGCGCTGCCCACTATCGTCTCCCCCGAGCTGCTCTGCCTGCTCAATGCCGCCTCAAAGGCGCGCGAAATAGCCACCCGCGAGGCCCCCGACGAGAAGCCCCCCTTTGTCGAGGGCAACCCCTTCCTGCCCAACGCCTGGGATAACCTGCTGGGCTCGGAGATCCTCTCGTCGCGCGCCATCGCTGGCAGCCGGGATCGCAGCGAGGTCAAGGTGCGCTTCACCTTTGGCGAGCCGGGCACCCCGCTCGACGCCCCCAGCGGCACCTACCGTTTTGTCAGCACCTATCTGGTACTGGACGGGCCGCAAGGCGCCCGCATCACCGATATCGATGCCGGCGGCAGCTGCGATTTCTGCCAATCCGGCAGCCTGCGCGCCGCCCTCTATGAGACGCTCACCGCCTATCCAGCTGCAGGGGGAGAGCAGTGCAAGGGGTTGGGGAAATAGTTTTTAGTTGGAATTGAGGCGTGTTTGGGGAATAGAAATAAAAACCGCAGCTCAAGGCTGCGGTTTTGGGTTTTTATGAATTTGACACAGTCAATATGAAGATATTTGTTCAATTTATGTTGATATATTGCCACGTAGTGACTCACCATAAGTCTGATAGCCATCATCAGAATGAAAGCGGTCAGAATATCTAGAACCAGAAACTTCAGGAAGCAAATCACGGAATTGACCCCAATTTAATACATGGATTGGGTATAAATCTTCACCGAACGTGGCATTTAGGCCAGATGAATTCCCTGCCGGCCAATGGGAGACAATAAGTAATCGTTCAACTAGGTCTATCTCGCGTGACCAAATTTGATTACTTGGAGTTGCTTTATAACCACCTAACCTACCAACGTATACTGTAACTCTGGATGCATCTTGATTGTATTTCCATCCTTCTTGTGAAAGACGAACCCCAAAGGTTTGTTGGTCTGCTTTTCCTATATAGAGAAGTACATCTGAGCCATAAATAGGATGAGCACCATAAATCTGGTAAACACCAAAATCACAGTATTCATCTCGTAATGTATTTGTTATTTCTTCGTATGAGTAAGGTCCTTCCCAAACCACATGAATTTCTTCTTGATTCATGAGTAATATCCTAAGTGTGTTATGAAACGTGAAGGTTAATATTTATTGTTCAGCTGGAATATTTTTTAAATTATTCACATGCTTACGAGTAATGAAAATACAGCTCAAATCTATTGAATGTTTTGTTTGCACCAATTATCAATCACAGTTGATAAACGAGAGTCTTTAACTGGGTTTTGCCATACATCCCTGAAATTGACTGTTCCACTATTTGTTTTATTCTGTGGTTCATTAGTCTTGTGATGCGGGTAATTATTTCTGTAGAGCAAATCCATGTTGCTTTCGTTGAATTGTGAAACCTAACGCTGCGTTAAGGGGCTGCCAACGTTACTACCAACTTTCTGCATAACACCGTAATCACAATAATCAATGCATAGTAAAAATGCCACGCGTTGGCTGTTCCTCTTGAAGCGTTTGTTAGCTGAATTGGTTTAGATATCTAATTTATTCTGTAATTGCATACAATCAACTAAATGGAAACTTATTTCTTTATCGCTTAGAGATTTATGGTCAATTACTGGCCTAGCTTTAAATTGAGTTGCTTCAACATCTACCACTTTTAGTAGCTTATCGCGTAGTTGTTTATCCCAAGACACATTAAATCGTTGGCCGTCAGAAACAATAGCACCTCGATGACTACTAACAGAAATCATGTCTAGACGGCCAATGATATTGAGTGTTGCTGGTATTTCCTCTTTCCGACGTCCAAGTAAATTTTTATTAGACTCACTTAATCTTAAATCGTTCACGCCGG
The DNA here is from genome assembly GCF_040908355.1 of Aeromonas sp. R2-2. Classification (NCBI taxonomy): domain Bacteria; kingdom Pseudomonadati; phylum Pseudomonadota; class Gammaproteobacteria; order Aeromonadales; family Aeromonadaceae; genus Aeromonas; species Aeromonas sp. R2-2. Next base: position 5,516 of record NZ_JBFODQ010000013.1, read on the forward strand.
AGCCAAAGTCGACATATTCAATATTAGCTCCATCAATTGACTGGATTATATTATCTACAGCCCCTTTTGTTGTCTGAGCTGCTAGTAAAATTTTAGGGTCACCAATTAATACTGAACCATCGCTTAAGCTGTAACTAACTTTACTGTTATTACTGCCAATATTAAAACTATTTGAGATAGTAATTTTAACATGCAATCCTTTGTCAGCAATTTTGGCAACAGCATCTCTTAGACTAATAGTATCTTTATATAAAGAAACAATTACATTTGATAATTGATAGCCACCATCCGCTGCTAACGGTGCAAACAGCTCTTTATTGTTGAGAACAAAATCAACCAAAAATTCAACAGATCCCTCTCTAATTCGTACTTGATAATCGATTTGTTCACGAATATGTTTATCCGCTTTGGATTTACCTAGACTTACTGCTATAAGTTGATCGAGAATTTTACGATGATTAGAAATAAGTACATCAAGAGAGCGAAGGCTGTAACTGCCACCAGAGAATGCTAAACCTTTGGCATAAATTCTTAAATCGTCTTTCATAATTCTCCATTATAAATAACTTCGATATTCAGGGCCGTAGGTTCGATTAGCGAAGCGTAATCGGACGTTCGAGAAATAAGGTGTTATCACGGTGAAATACTCACTATCGGGCTTTCGATATACAACCCTTGCCCGATTGGGATATCTACCGCTTGCAGCTATACCCGCCATGATTTTTTCACCTATGCAACTATGTCGATTGCACTTGTTGCATAGGTGCGACAATCTGATCTCGCCATGGGGTGGGCGAGGGGCTGACTCTGAGCTAACAACCCGCCCGATCTTTGCCCCGAATAGGCTGGAGTGTGTTACCGCGGTGCAATGCGCTGCGCTTATTGCACCCTACGTCTGTTTACCGGCCTCGGTGTTGCGGATTGGGTGTTGCCCCCCTGTTGTTCGCCGAGGTGAGACCGTTTGTCCAGGCCGCGAGGCAGGGCCGTAGGTTCGATTAGCGAAGCGTAATCGGACGTTCGAGAAATAAGGTTTATTACGGTGAAATACTCACTTTCGGGCCTTCAATATAAAGCCGTTTCCCGATAAGGATATCTGCCGCTTGCTGCTCTGGCACACCATGATTTTTTCACCTATGCAACCATCTTGATGGAGTCTGTTGCATAGGTGCGACAATTTGCTCTCGCCATGGGGTGGGCGAGGGGCTGACTCTGAGCTAACAACCCGCCCGATCTTTGCCCCGAATAGGCTGGGGTGTGTTACCGCGGTGCAATGCGCTGCGCTTGTTGCACCCTACGCCTGTTAACCTGCCTCGGGGCGGCGGGTTGGCTGTTGCCCCCTGTTGTTCGCCGAGGTGAGTCCGTTTGTCCAGGC
>NZ_JBFODQ010000014.1:0-32793 GCF_040908355.1 Aeromonas sp. R2-2
TCCCTGATACTTCACCGCCGGATCGAAAATCAGGCCGAAGATGGAGATGGCGATGATCACCAGCAGGATCCCCCCCGGTACTCTCAGCTTCTCCAGCCCGAAAATCACCGCAAGGCCGATCAGGGACATGATGACCGGCATGGAGGTGAAGGCCCCCAGCGCCACCGGCAGCCCCTCCAGCGGGTTCTTGATCACCAGCCCCACCCCGTTGGCGGCGATAAGCAGCAAGAAGAGACCAATCCCGATGCCGGTGCCGTGGGCAATCCCCATCGGCAGGTTGTCGAGGATCCAGCTACGCACCCCGGTCACCGAGATGGCGGTAAAGAGTACCCCCATCAGGAAGACGGCCCCCAGCGCCACCGGAATGGTGATCTGCTGCCCCAGCACCAGACTGAAGGCAGTAAACGCCGTGAGGGAAATAGCGCAACCGATGGCCATCGGCAACTTGGCCCAGAGCCCCATCAAGAGCGAACCGAACCCCGCCACCAGACAGGTGGCGACAAACACGGCGCCGGGGGGAAAGCCCGCCTTGCCGAGCATGCTCGGCACCACTATCACCGAGTAGACCATGGCAAGGAAGGTGGTGAGGCCCGCCAGCACCTCCTGTCTGACGTTGCTGCCCCGCTCGCTGATCATAAAGTAGCGATCAAGAGCCGTGAGCGGCTGTTGCTTTGCTGCGCTCTGGCTGGCGTCATCATTGGCCAGCTGTTCCACGCTGTTTGTCCTGCTGTTTGCTTGGGTCATACCCAACTCCTTCACACGCGCCTGAATGTTCCATGACGAAATGGCGACAGGATCTGCGGGTCTGCCAAGCGCCAGTCTGATGAGAAACAGGCGATGGTGGCAGAGGATGCGACAGACAGACCAGGGCAGGCAGCCTTGACTCAAACGTTTGCCTTGCTGGTCAAAAAAACCGGGCCATTTCACGTTCTATGCGGGGAGATCCCCTGTCGTGCGGCAAGACTGGCGCCCCTGTGGGGCACGCCAGCCACCGTATTCGTTGGGGCTGCGCCGCGGCAGCCCACTCCAGCCCCTACCCCCGTTCATGCACCAGTTGGCCATCCACATAGGTGCGGTAGATGGATCTGTCATCCCCCAGGGTCAACAGCACAAAGAGCTTGTCCCGCAGGGTGGTGGAGTTGTCATAACGCAGCTGCTGCAGCGGGGTGGCGACCGGGTCGAGCACCACAAAGTCCGCCTCCTTGCCCACCGCAAAGCTGCCGATCTTCTCGTCCAGCCCCAGCGAATGGGCGCCGCCCAGGGTGGCCAGATAGAAGGCCTGATAGGCCGAGAGCCGCTCACCCTGCAACTGCATCACCTTGTAGGCCTCGTTGAGGGTCTGCAGCATGTTGAAGGTGGTGCCGGCGCCGATGTCGGTGCCCATCCCCACCTTCACCTGCTTGCGCCACGCCTTGTGCAGCTTGAACAGGCCGCTGCCGAGATAGAGGTTGGAGGTGGGACAAAACGCGATGGTGGAGCCGGTCTCCTTCAGGCAATCCCACTCCTGCTCTTCCAGATGGACGCAGTGGGCAAAGACGCAGTTGTGGCCGGTGAGCCCATGCTGGTGATAGACATCGAGATAGCCCTTGTGCGCCGGGAAAAGAGATTTGACCCAGGCGATCTCATCCTTGTTCTCGCACAGATGGGTGTGCAGATAGGTGGTGGGAAACTCTTCGCGCAGTCGCCGCGCCATCGTCAGCTGCTCGGGTGTCGAGGTGGGTGCAAATCGTGGTGTGATGGCATAGAGCAGTCGACCGTTGCCGTGCCAGCGCTCGATAAGCTGCTTGCTCTGCACATAGCTGCTCTCTGCGGTATCGAGCAGATAATCGGGTGCATTGCGATCCATCATCACCTTGCCAGCGATCATCCGCATATTGATGCGGCTGGCCGCCTCGAACAGGGCATCCACCGACTCGGGGTGCACTGTGCCGAACACCAGCGCCGTGGTGGTGCCGTTTCGCAGCAGCTGCTTGATAAAGAAGGTGGACATCTCGCGGGCATATTCGAGATCGTTGTAGCGCCGCTCGGCCGGGAAGGTGTGGCGGTTGAGCCACTCCAGCAGTTGCTCGCCATAGGCCCCTACCATCTCGCTCTGGGGATAGTGAATGTGGGTATCGACAAAGCCCGGCACTATCATCTTGCCGCGATAATCCCGCACCCGCACCTCGGCCGGAATGCGATCTTTCCCCTCCTCCCACTCACCAAACCAGTCGATGCAGCCGTTGCGAATGATCAGCAGGCCATCCTCGATAAGGCGCGCGTTGGACTCAATCTCCTCGGGCTGATCCACCACCCGGGTGATATCGAAGAAGCTGCCGCGTACCGCTTTGACAGAGTTGTCGTTTTTCATAACCGTATCCCTGTTTTTCTTGTTCTGTTGACGTTTTGGCCGGTTTAACCGTCAGATCCGTTCCACTTGTGGCGCCACCGCCTGCCCGGGCACTGGTGACCCCTCACCCTTGCTGGCCGATGGCTGGCCCGCACTGCGGGCGGTAAAGATCACATCCGGCTTGTCGCTCAACTGGATCACCTCCACCGCCTCGGCATCCCTGATGGCCGCCTTGCGCTTGCGGCTTTGCGGCAGCACCAGATTCATGATGATGGCGGTGATGCCGCCGGCGCAGATGGGGTTCTCCACCAGCATGTAGATACCCGCCGGCAGCACCTTGAAGACGTTCGGGTCATAAGAAACACCGAGCCCAAGACCCAGCGAAGTGGCGACAATCAGGGTCTCCCGCCGATCGAAACCGTGGCTGATGATGATGCGACCACCGGCGATGGCGATCATCGAGAACATGATGACCATGGCGCCCCCCATCACAGGTGACGGTATGGTGGTAAAGAAGCGCCCTACTACGGGGAAAAGCCCCAGCAGCACCAGAATGACGGCAATAAACTTACCCACATGGCGTGACGCCACCCCGGTCATCTGGATGACGCCGTTGTTCTGGGCAAAGGTGGTGAGTGGCAAAGAGCCGAGGGCCGAGGCGATCACCGATACCAGACCGTCCGCCAGTACGCCGCCGGAGAGCCGTTTTTGAAATTCAGGCCCCTGAATATCCCGGTGGGAGACCATGGCGGTGGCGGTGATGTCCCCCACCGCCTCCAGCACGCTCAACAGATAGATGGTGCCCGCCAACATAAAGGCGTGAAAATCGAAGGAGAAACCGTACTTGAACGGGATCGGCACCGTAATAAGCGGCAGGTTCTCAAGGGCGGAGAAATCCACCATGCCAAGCATCAAAGCCACCGCGTAACCCACCAGCAGGCCGATGGCGATCCCGCTCATCCGCAGCAGCGGGCTTCGGCTGCAGTTGAAAGCGACGATGACGCAGAGCACCAAGAGCCCCAGCCCGATGTTCTCGTATTTGCCAAAGGTGCCGCTGCTCATGGCGGAGAAGCCGCCGCCAAAGTCGATGATCCCCACCTTGATAAGGCTCAGACCAATCATCAGCACCACTACCCCGCTCACAGTCGGGGTGATCACCCGCTTGAGGTAGGGCAGCACAAAGGAGGAGCCCATTACCAAAAAGGCACCGACAAAGGAGACCCCGAGCAGGGTCGAGACAATCAGCTCCTCGTGGATGCCATCTTTTTTCATGGCGCCGCCGAGCGCGATCATCACGGTCACGAAGGAGAAGTTGACCGACTGGATGGAGAGCAGCCCCGAACCGATGGGGCCATAACGGTTCACCTGCAGCCAGGTGCCGATACCGGAGGCAATCATCGCCATGGAGACCAGATAGGCGGTGGTCTCGGTGGAGAGGCCCAGGGCGCCGCCGACGATCAGCGCCGGGGTCACCATGGGGACAAAAATGGCCAGCAGATGGGTCACTGCACCCATCAGGGTTTGATAAAACGGGGGTTTGTCTTCCAGCTCGTAAATAAGATCCGAGTGCTTGCGTGTTGTTTTAGACATCGTGTTTGTCCCATCACACAGAATGTAGGCGGAGTACTCATTCCGCCGTCAGGCGCTGGGGGCGAGCTGGCGCCCGCCCCTCACCTTTTCTTTTGTTATGCCGACACTTTTTGCTCCAGCTTGCCCAGTTCGCGCAGGATCTGCTCCGGCGTGAAGTGCCACTTGCGCAGCCAGACACCGCAGGCGTCATGGATGGCGGTGGCGATGGCGGGCGCCGCGCCGTTGACCCCGATCTCCGAGATGGACTTGGCGCCGTAAGGGCCGACCTTGTCGTCACTCGGTACCAGGAAGGCCCGGAAGTCGCGCGGAATATCGCCAATCTTGGGCGCGCCATAGCTCTTCAGATCCCGTGTAAGCGGGATGCCCTTGCCGTCGTAGCAGATCTCTTCGGTCATGGTGTGGCCGATGGCCCGCATGGTCGCCCCGTAGATCTGGCCGAGGGCCAGTTCCGGGTTTATGGGGGTACCGCAGTCGAGCAGGGCGTAGAACTTGTCGAGCCGGATCTCGCCGGTTCTGACGTTGACCGCCACCTCGGCGAAGTTGGCCCCATACGGGAAGGCCAGATCAGAGGTGATGTAGCTGGCGGTGCCCACCAGAATGCCGAAGCCGGTACCTGTCTCGGCCTTGTGGGCCAGCTTGGCGAGGCTCACCTCCCCCTGCTTGCCGCGCACCACGCCCGGGAACGCCAGCTCAACATCTGCTACCGGCTCGCCCAGCATGGCGGCGCCGTGGAACAGGATCTTCGCCTTGAGGTTCTCGGCCGCCATCTTGGCCGCATTGCCAGAGAAGCAGGTACCGGACGAGGCGTAAGCCCCCTTGTCGAATAGCGCGTGGTCGGTGTCGCCGGAGATCACATGCACATCGCTGAGCGGGCAACCGAGCACCTCGGCGGTCAGCTTGGCCACCACGGTATCGAGGCCGGTGCCGATATCGGCGCCACCGGAGTGAACTATAAAGGTGCCGTCAGATTCCAGCTTGACCATGCAGTTGGCCTGATCGATATCCGGGATCCCCGATTTTTGCATGATGATGGCGACGCCACGGCCGATGCGCCAATCCCCGTCGGCGGGTTTGGGGCTGTCCCAGGCAATCAGTTCGCGACCTTGTTTGAGGATGGGTTCGAGGGCACAGCTGGCCGCGTGGGGCACAGAAGTTGGCATCTTGCCCTCGCCGATGGCACCCAGCACCTTGAGGATGTCTCCTTCGTGTACCCGGTTGTGCTCCACCATGTCGAGCTGATCGATGCCCAGTTTCTCGGCCAGCTCGGCAATGGCCATGGTCAGGGCGAAGTTGCCCTTGGGCGCACCATAACCCTGATAGGCGCCGGTCGGGCAGATGTTGCTGTAGTAGGTGTTGACGGTAAAGCGCACGTTGTCGCACGGATAGAGCGGCAGGGAGAGCGCCGGGCCGTTGCTTGGCACTGTCAATGAGTGGTTGCCGTAAGGGCCGGTGTTGGCACGAAAATCCATATCGATGGCGGTGATGGTGCCATCTTTTTTGGCCCCCACTTTCACCTTCACCTTGGCCACGTGGCGGGAGGTGTTGCTGATGAACTCCTCTTCACGGGTGTAGCGGAAGGTGACCGGACGGCCGGTGACCTTGGTCGCCCAGGCGCACACCTCTTCCAGCAGGATGTCCTGCTTGGAGCCAAAACCACCCCCTACCCGCTCCTTGATCACATGTACCTGGTGCTGCTTCATGCCGACAATGCGCGCCACCTGACGGCGTACGTGCCAGGGCACCTGGGTGGAGGCGTGAATGACCAGACGATCCCCATCCATGTAGGTGAAGCAGATGTGCGGCTCGGTCGGGCACTGCTGGGCCTGGGTCGATTCGTAGGTGCGCTCGACAATCTCGTCCGCCTCGGCAAAGCCCTTGGCTACATCGCCGATCTGGCCATGGACGCTGGCGGCCAGGTTCTCGTGCGGGCGGGAGCCGATGGGGAAGTTGATGATCATGTGCTCGTCGCCGCGGCGTACCGAGCAGGCGTTCTGCTGCTCGAGATCCGCCGGCGCACCGGCCATGTAGACGATGGGCTCGTCGTGGACCAGCGGCGCATTGGGGGCCATCGCCTCGTCAATGCTCATGACCGCCGGCAGCACTTGATACTCGACCTCGATGAGTTTGAGGGCCGCCAATGCGATGGCTTCGCTCTCGGCCACCACGGCGGCGACCCTGTCACCTACGTGGCGCAGCTTGCGGCCAAACATGCGGCGATCGAGCGGTGACGGCTCGGGAGCACTCTGACCACCCGGGGTGTAAAACACATCCGGGCAGTTGAGGTGGGTGATGACGTGCGCCACCCCCGGCATGGCTTCGGCGCGGCTCACGTCGAGTTTGGTGATCACCGCATGGGGATGGGGACTGCGCAGCATCTTGATGATCAGTGCATCCTCGGTGACCCTGTCCTCCACGTAGCAGGGCTTGGCCTGCACCATCTTGGCGGCGTCCACTTTCGGGCAGCTCTTGCCGATATGGCGCAGATCGTCGCGAAACTCCGGGGCGATCTGGCACAGGTAATCGGGATCCTTCATCCGTGAACATGCAAGCTCGATGGCCTGATAGAACTGCTGATAACCGCCATCGCGGTGAAACAGGCCCGAGAGGGCATCGTCGATTTGATCACGGGTGGGGTCGGGATGGCGATCAAGCAGGTCGGTGACGATGAGCGCCGCAGCCGGATCGTTGTAGCCGGACTGCACCACGCCCACATCCACCATCGCCTGCTGCACCAGACTGAGCTGGTTCCAGCTGCCCAGCGACTCGGCGGTGCGCACTTCTGATCCATCCAGCTGGGCGGCGATCAGCAGGGAAGCGTTGATCACCCTGCCGTTGAAGAGAATGGCGTCGGAGCCGGCGAAGCCGAAGCCGTCGTCGCTGTTGCGCACCGAGTGCATCCGGCACTGGTTGAACAGCACCCGCTGGGCATTCTCGCCAGCCGGGGTGATGACGGTGCGCAGGGCACCGTTCAGTGTGAAGTTGAGTTCCATCATGCCTGTACCTCCTGCTGCTGGCACTCGACCAGCAGATCCGCCACCACTACCCCGCTGATATAGCGCTTGTAGGTCACGCTGCCGCCGAGATCCTCGCGCGGTGCAACCAGCTCGCTCACGGCCGCCTCCAGCGCGGCATCGTGCAGATCGCGGCGTTCCAGATCCCGCAGACGCATCGGCTGCGGGGTAACGCCAGCGACGGCTACCCGCATTTCGCCAATGCTGTCGAGGGCTACCGCGGCGGTCATCACCGCCAAACCATCGGCGTTGCGGCTGATGCGGCGAGTGGCGCAGCGCAGTTCAGGCTCCGGCAGCACAACTCCGAGCACCAGGGCATTGCGCTGCCCCGCCAGATAGGCATCGATGGGTTGCAGCAGGTTGTTCTCCAGCACGACCACGGCTTCGAGCACCAGCAGTACCGGCAGCAAGGGTGAGTCCTGCTGCTGGCAGGCAAGTTCGCCGCCGATGGTGGCCTGATTGCGCAGATGGCGGGAGTAGACAAACCCCAGCGCCTCGCACAGGGCGGCCGGGGTACGGGGATCATCTTTCAGGGTCTGCAGGGTAACGGTAGCGCCGATATGGAGCTGGCCGTGCTGTTGCTCAATCTGGTCAAGCCCCAGCTTGTCCAGTGAGATAGCGACCTTCTTGTCGGTGCGAGTCGGAGCGGCGTTAAGCTTGCTGCCGCCTCCCATGTAGACGGCGTCGTTGCCGAAGCGGGCCTTGAGTTCCAAAGCCTGACCCAGTTGCTCGGGTCGGAAGAATTGCTCAATCATGTGTCGTCCTTACTCTTGCTGCCCGCCGCCGGGAAAATCCACAGGGCGGGCAATCCGGTCCAAAACTGTGGAAGGTGGCCTTAGGCCAGCTGATCCATCCGTTGCCACAGGCGGCTCGCCACCTTGCTGGCCTGCTCGTAAATGGGCGCGACATCGAACGGGAACTCGCGGTCCTGATAGACCATGCGCCCCTCCACCATCACGCTGTTGACGCTGTTCGATCCCATACCAAAGGCGAGATGGCCGCCGAGGTTGCGCGGCGCCAGCGGGGTCGGTGCGTCGTAGTCGCAAATGGTGAGGTCGGCCTTGTAGCCGGGCTCCAGGCGGCCAAATTTGGCGTCGAAGTTGCGTTCCAGCAAGGTGTTGCCGTTCCAGAGGAAGCGGGCAAAGCTGTCGGGCCACAGCGCGCCACCGACATCCTTGTGCTTGAAGTAGGCGAACTTGAGCTCTTCGAGCATGTCGGAGCCGATGCCGTCGGTGCCAAGCGCCAGATTGCGATACTCCGGCAGATGCATGTTGTAGCCCACGTGGTTGTTCATGTTGGAGCGGGCGTTGTGCACCAGGAAGGCATCGCGGCTGTTGAGCAGCTCGATGTCGGACGGGCTCAGGTAGATGCCGTGAGCGACAAGCGACTTGCTGTCGATAAGGCCAAACTCGTCCAGCCGGGCGATGGGCTCCTTGCCATAGTGGTGGTGGCCGTGGGCCATGTCGTAGCGATCTTCCGCCACATGGATATGCAGCCCGCGACCGGTGACCTGCACCGCTTCGCGCAGCATGGCCAGCCCCTCGTCGGGCACGGTGAAGGGGGCGTGGGCACCGATATGGGCTTCCACCAGATAGGGTTCGTTCCCCTTGGCTTTGGTCGCATCGATCTGTTGGGCGAACAGGATGTTCTCCTCCACCCCGGCCTGCAATTCGGCGAGGCCGCCGTTGCGATCCGTGGTCTCGAAGCAGGTCATGCCGCGCAGACCCACCTCCACAAACCCTTTGCGCAATACATTCAACGAGCCCTTGATGAAGTTGGGCGAGGCGTGGTGGTCGATCACCGCACTGCAACCGCTTTTGAGCGCTTCCAGCGAGCAGATGAGGCCGCTGTAGTAGAGGGACTCCTCATCGAGCGCCCGATCGAGCCGCCACCAGAGGTTTTTCAGGGTGGAGATAAAATCCGGGCAAGGGGCGATATTGGCCATGATCCCCCGCGACAGGCCGGAGTAGAAGTGGTTGTGGGCACAGACGATGCCCGGCATCACCAGCTTGCCGCCCATTTCCCGATAGTTGGCCTCCGGGTAGAGGGCCCGCAGATTGGGCCCCACCGCTTTGATAAGCGCTCCTTCGATGGCGATATCCACCCCTTCCAGCACCCGGGTCGGCTCAAGCTGGACGGCGGTGACGTTCTTCAGAATAAACATGGTGTGCTCCTTCGCTTATTCGTGGTTCGCTCAGGCCTCGACGGCCCCCAGCAGGTAGTGGTGATGAGCGTGGACATGGCTGATGATCCGGCACATGTCGCCAAGGGCCGCTGGCGCATCCTTGATACGGCTCTGGGCGTCGATGGTCAGGCGATAGGTCTCGCCATCCTGACGCACCCGCAGTTCGCCACCGTCAGCCAGATAGAAACCGGGGTTGCAGCTGTTGTCGAAGTCCTCGGGCAGGCTGAAGATGGTCACCTTGTCCTGATAGGGCTTGCCCTGCCACGGGCAGAACTGGGCGCAGTTGCCGCACTCGTTGCAGTAGGCATCCAGATGCAGGGTCTGGAACTGGTCTTTGAAGCCCGGCACCGCGATGGCGACGTTGGCCCGGTTGGGGCAGACATCCACGCACTTGCTGCAGAGGTAGTTGCACTCGAGGCAGCGATGCGCCTCTTGCGCCACGAAGGCCTCCCGCTCGTTTTTGTCGACCAGGGTGACGGCGATGCTCCCCTTGCGGCGGTAGATCTCATCCTTGCCCGACGGCTGGATGGTCACTTCACTCTGCTGGCTGGCGATATGCTCGCGAGAGAGCACCAAATCCGCAGAGCGGCGGGCACCACCGATGGCACCGACGATGGAGGACGGGCCGCTCTGCACGTCACCGATGAGGAAGACGTTGCGACGGCTGGTTTCGCCGGTCTGGCTGTCCACCTCGGGCCAGCCATCGCTGCCAAGGGGAATGCCCATCGCTTTGAGCACCTCGCAGTCAGGCTGCTCGCCGATGGCGGTGATCAGGGCATCCATCTGCATCACTTCGGTCTGCTCGGTGGGCACAGGACGGCGGCGGCCCTGCTCGTCAGGATCCCCCAGCGCCATCATCCGCACGGTGAGCTTGCCATCTTTCTCAAAGCGCTCCGGATTGGTGAGGAAGCAAAAACGTACCCCATCCTCCACCGCTTCCAGAACCTCCTCGCGATAGGCGGGCATCTCTTTTTCGCTGCGACGGTAGATCACGGTCACATCGCTGACACCCGGCACCTTGAGGGCGGCACGGGCGCAGTCCATGGCGGTGTTGCCGGCACCGACCACCGCCACATGGCGGCCCAGCGGCAGCGGTTTGCCCTGATTGAAGCTGCGCAGGAAGTGGAAGGATTTGTAAATCCGCTCGTGACCCCCTTCGAGGCGCATGCCACCGTTCTTGTCAGCGCCGATGCCAACGAAGACATAGCTAAAGCCCTGGGCATGCAGCTTGTCGACGGTGAGCGCCGGATCGCAGCCAAACTCGAACTTGACCCCGTGGGCGGCGACAAAGTCGATGTCATGCTGGATCAGTTCAGCCGGGATGCGGAACTCGGGGATGATGTGCTTGACCACGCCACCGGCATCCGCTTCGCGCTCGAACACGGTGACCGGGTGACCGGCACGGGCCAGGAAGTAACCGGCGGAGAGACCGGCCGGACCAGCACCAATCACCGCAACCGGGTGCTTGTCACCACTGCCTGCCGGTTTATGCCAGCGCGCCTTGTACCCTTCCCAGCCGCGCTCCAGCGCCACTTTTTTCAGCTCGCGGATATTGAGCGCGCTGTCGTAATCGAGACGGGTGCAGTTGTACTGGCACTGGTGATCGCAGATATGGCCGGTGATGGCGGGCAAGGCGTTGCGCTGATAAATCAGCTCAAGGGCTGCCACATACTCCCCCTCGCCCATCAGGCGAATGTACTCGGGGATATCCTGATGCACGGCGCAGGCGGTGACGCAGGGCGCTACGTAGCAGTCGGTCAGCGGCAGGCCGCCACCCACTTCGATGCGATCGTCGGACTTCCACTCCTTCTGGGTGTAATCCATGGTGAGGGCCTTGGCGGCAAGCGCTTCCAGCTTCGCCACATCCACCTGACTCATGCCCCAGCTATCGGAGGCGTCGATCTCGTTGAGGCACTCCAGCTGGCGCAGATAGCCACCCGGCTTGAGCAGGTCGGTGGCCATGGTGATGGGACGAATACCAGTCTCGAAGATCGCGGCGATATTGAACTTGCTGGCACCACCGGAGTAGGAGATGGGCAGCTTGCCATCGAAGTCGCGAGACAGCACGGCCGCCACGTTGATGGAGAGCGGGAACAGCGCACGGCCGGACATATACATCTCATCCCCCGGCAGTGCCCCTTTGCGGTTGATGGTGCCGAGGGTGTTGGTGAGTTTCACCCCGAAGGTGAGCCCCTTCTCGGCCCCCAGCGCCATCAAGCGGGTCAGCATCGCCTTGGCCTGATCCAGCTTGAGGTCGTGATCGAACGACTCTTCGTTCAGACCAATGTAATCAAAGCCGCAGGTATCGAGGATCTCGCGCACCCGCGGATAGCCCAGCAGGGTCGGGTTCAGCTTGACGAAGGTGTTGAGCCCCTTCTCTTCCAGCATGTAGCGGCAGATGGCCTCGATCTCGTTGGGCGGGCAGCCATGCATGGTAGAGAGGGTGACGCCGTGCACCAGATTGGCCGGGATACGATCCACCAGCTGTTGCAGGCGATCGCGGCGCGCCCCCATTCCCAGCTCGGCGATAAACTGCTCGTCGGCCACCAGCTCACGTACCACCTGCTGGTACTCGGCAAACTTCGGACTTTGGCTTGCATCCATCAGGCTGTGGATAAACTGCTGCATCGGTGGCTGTTTGATGCCATCGAGGTTGTACCCCACGCTCATGTTGAAGATGAAGGACTTGGCCTCTCCGTCGAGCCGCGGGTCGAACACCTCTTCTAACAGGTAGAGGGCAAACCAGGCTTTAAGATACTCGTCAAATGCCTTGGGCAGGGTGAACTCGGTAGACCACTCGGTGTTGAAGCACTCGTCTTCGGCATCGATGCAGGGCTTTTCCAGTTCGAGACGGTCCAGGATCTGCACCGTCTTGAGCTCGATAAAGCGCCCGCCGGTCAGCCAGGAGGTGACGATGTTCTGGGCCAACTGGGTATGAGGGCCGGCTGCCGGGCCAATGGGAGTCTCGCAGGTTTCACCGAACACCTTGATCTTGCGCTCGTCCTGCTTGCGATAAAATTGTGCGGCGGGAATACCGAAAATGCTCTGACTCTCTTTATATTCCGCAAAAATACGGGTCAGAAGGTTCTTGAAGGGAACGGGTCGCATAATATCGCCCATGGCTATCTCCTTGCAGCTGTTCTGCCCATTGGCAGCATGAATAAATGGGGTATCCCGCACGGGTGTTCCCCCTTGGCAAGGAGAAGAGCAACAATCAGGCCAAGGTCAGATGACCTGAATATAGGAAAGGTAAATTGTGATATGTATCGAAATAATGAAATGATTTGGGACTAAAAAACCACTGAAATGAGAATCACTGGCAACAAAAAACTGTAATTGTAGCGTCCAGCACTTCACCAAATAAACTTTATCAAATAAAGAGAGATAATTATCAGTTTGAGAAACCGTAACAAGTCATTGCTTTTTGAGCGTAGAAAAGCCCCATATATCATAACCATAGTCATTTTCGTGTAATTTAAAATGATATAAGGCAAGGAGGCTTGCACCTCCTTGCCTTATTTACGCTGTTAATCCTAGTCGGTTACTGCCAACTAGACGCAACCAATGTTTGCACATCTCCTTGTTCGACGGGTTGCAACTGAGAGCCTCCGGCAACAGGCGGATTAAACGCTGCCATTGCATCAACCAACAGCTGAACCTGTGATGAAAGCAACTTTTTACCATCGGCTGCCACAAATGTTTCCACTTGATTTGCAGCACCTGCATACCAGTCACCCAAGGTGACAGCATCCGCTCCTCCCTTAATAGTAACAACCAGACTCTTATCATCACGACGGAACCAAAGCTGGTCTGACGTAATATCATCGAAATGTAGAGTATCATTACCCTGATTATCCAAGATACGGTCATGACCGCCACCGGAAGCAAAGTGGTAATCATCATTACCATTACCGCCATTGAGGGTGTCGTTACCGACTCCGCCCAACAGGCTGTCGTCACCATCCCCACCCACGAGCGAGTCGGTACCCGCTTCACCTTCCAGCAGGTCATTACCGCTGCCACCACTGAGCAGGTCGTTGCCTTCACCACCCAACAGGTGGTCTTGGCCGCTCCAGCCATACAGGGTGTCATTTTCACTGCCACCCGCTCGCTTGAGCACCATCTGCTCCAGGTCAGCCTGGCTCCAGGATGCACCGGTACCGGTAAAGGTCACTTTCTCCAGCTGATAGGTCTTGCTGAAGTCTGCGGTAAACCAGTTCTGCACCGTCACGCTGTCCGTGCCGTTGATATGGCGGAACACCAGGTCGTTGCCCACGTGCACCACCTCGATATCGCTCTGCGCGATATCCGCACCAAAGCGCAGCTCATCGGTGAAGCCCTCACCCGAACCACCGGCCTTGTCGATGATGACATCAGCCCCGTCGCCCAGATTGAACAGATAGGTGTCACCCCCATAGCCCCCGGTCAGGGTGTCGTTGCCGGTGCCCCCCTCATAGGTACGGCCATGACTCCACCAGTTACCCGCCTTCAGCTCGTCATTACCGGCGCCGCCGCGCAGGGTGTCGCGCTCCACACCTTGGAAGTGGTGATAAGCCGCAGTCCAGGTATTGTCGGCGAACCAGCCGTTGTAGCTGTCCTCCCCCCCACTGATGACGTCGTCACCATCCCCACCTTCCAGCAGGTCGGCACCGTTACCGCCGTTAAGGGTGTCGTTGCCTTCCCCACCACGCAGGGTGTCATTGCCAGCTTCACCGTTGAGCACATCAAAGCCATGACCCCCTTCCAGCAGGTCGTTGCCATTGCCGCCAGCCAGGGTGTCGTTGTCCGCGCCGCCAAACAGGCTATCGTCGCCATCACCGCCGGCCAACTTGTCGTCGCCACCCAGACCAAAGATCACGTCGTTACCCTTGGCCCCCGTCAACACGTCCGCCGACTCGCTACCCGTCAGCGTCACCGCCACAAACTTCACCAGCTCGCTGACCGTCCAGCGCGTACCACCGGCAAAAACCACTAGGCCGCCCCAGGCGTCCTTCTCGGCAAAACCGCCCCGGATCGTCACGCTGTCGCTGCCATTGATGTGCTTGAGCACGATGTCGTCACCCGAGCGAATGATCAGGATGTCGCGCACCTCAATCCCCGCCCCGAAGCGCAGCTCGTCACCACCACTGAAGGTCGCCAGCGCGCCGCTGTTCTGCCCATAGTGAATGAGGTCATGCCCGTCACCCAAGTTGAACACGAAGATCTCCTTGCGATCCCCGCCGACCAGAGTGTCGTTGCCACGCCCGCCGATCAGCTGGGTCACGCCGCTGGCCCCGGAGGCACTCAGTAGGTCGTCACCCAGGGTCCCGGTGACGACACCGATCCCCCACTGCTCCAGCTGATGCGCCGACCAGACGGTGCCATCGTCGAACACCACTTGGCTCAACCAGTTGCCTTCGCTCAGATACCAATCACGTACCAGTACCGCATCGCTGCCATTGACGTGGCGCAAGATCAGATCGTTACCGCTACGCACCACACGTATGTCGCCAGCGGTGATATTGACCCCGAAACGGATCTCGTTGTGCGCCACCAGGCTCTCACCTGTCGCCGTATTGATGATCACATCCTGACCATCACCCAGGTTGAAGAGGTAAACGTCAGCATGGCCACCGCCGCGCAGGGTATCGTTACCCTTACCGCCGTCCAGTCGGGACGCTCCGCCCCCCGCACTCACCAGCAGATCGTTGCCACCGCCACCTTCGAGGGTATCGGCACCACCACAGCCAAGCAGGGTGTCATGCCCTTCGCCCCCTTCCAGCCGCTCGTCACGCACACTGCCTCTTATCGAGTCATTGCCTGCGCTGCCGATAAAGATGCCCTGGCTGCGCTGCACTATCTGCAGCGTGCTCCACACGGTGCCATCGGCAAACAGCACGCTCGCCAACGTGTGGCTCTCGCCCAGGAACCAGTTACTTACCGTGATGGCGTCCTTGCCATTACTGTGCATCAGCAGCAGATCATCCCCCTCGCGGGAGACCCGGATATCGTTGGCCACGATCCCGGCACCAAAGCGCACCTCGCTATGGTGGCTGAGGCTGATATTGAGTTCGTTATTGATGATGACGTCACGGCCATCGCCGAGGTTAAAGAGATAGATGTCGGTCTCGGCGTTGCCTTTGAGGGTATCGTTACCGCGCCCCCCCTCATGCTGCACCACCCCGCCGTTGCCAGAGACGAGCACGTCATCGCCGTCACCCCCTCTGAGGGTGTCCTTGCCCCCCAAGCCCAGCAAGGTGTCATTACCCTGACCACCGTCCATCTGGTTATCGCCCGCGTTACCAACCAGTTTGTCGTCACCCGCAGTGCCGAGGTATACCCCCGTCGCCCACTGCGTGATCTGAGCTGCCTGCCACACGGTGCCGTCCACAAACAGGACGCTGCCAATCTGGGCCGATGCCGACGTGAACCACCCCTGTACCCTGAGCGAATCACTGCCGTTGGCATGGCGCAAGATGAGGTCATTACCCACTTTGACCACCGTCAGATCACTGGCCGCAATGCCGGCGCCCAGACGAATCTCGTTGTGATGGCTCACACTGACGCTGTTGTTGATGATGAGATCCGCGCCATCGCCCAGATTAAAGAGATAGATGTCCTGGCTACCACTGCCCTTGAGGGTGTCATTGCCGGCGCCGCCGTGCAAAATAGTAACGCCGCCCTGGCCACTCACCAGCAGGTCGTTACCCAGCCCACCTAGCAGAGTGTCGGAGCCGCCCGCCCCTTGCAGGGTGTCGTTGCCCTCTCCCCCGTCCAGCGTGTTATTCTTGCCCGTGACCCCCAGCAGCAAATCATCGCCACGGCCACCCACCAGCACGCCTTGACTGCGCAGGGTGAGTTCGGCGGCCAGCCACACGGTCCCATTGGCAAACACCACACTGCCGACCTGCGCAGTCGTACTGGTGAACCAGCCCTGGATACAGACGGCATCGCTACCATTGGTGTGCGCCAGCACCAGGTCATTCCCCACTTGCAGCACACGGATATCATTAGCGGAAATACCAGCGCCAAGGCGTATCTCACTCTGATGCTCGATACTCACTCCCAGGCTATTATTGATGACTACGTCCTTGCCATCCCCCAAGTTGAAGAGATAGATATCGTGCTCACCGCGACCTTGCAGGGTGTCATTGCCTAGTCCCCCTTCCAACACGGTCACGCTGCCGCTGCCGCTTATCAGCAGGTCATCGCCGGCGCCCCCCTTGAGGGTGTCCTTGCCATGTCCGCCACGCAGGGTGTCGTTACCCGCGCCGCCATCAAGCAGGTTGCTCGTGGCACTGCCTTCGAGCACATCGGCGCCGGCAGTGCCCGTCACAATTCCGGAAGCCCGTTGATTGAGTTGCTGAGCGATCCATACGGTGCCATCGGCAAAGGTCACCTGACCCACCCAATGCTGCTCACCTTCAAACCACCCATTAATGGTGATGGAGTCCACTCCGTTGACATGCTTGATGACGAGCTGGTTATCGACCCGCACCACCTGCAGGTCGTTGGCGACGATGCCCTCTCCCAGCCGGATCTCACTGCTGCCGCTGACGGCGACATTCAGGGCGTTATTGATAATGAGATCGTGACCATCACCGAGGTTGAACAGGTAGAGGTTGGTGCCACTGCCCCCTTGCAGGGTGTCGTTACCCTGACCGCCTTCCAGTCGCAGGGAGCCCGCGCCTTCACCCAGCAGCAGATCATTGCCCGCCCCCCCCACCAAGGTGTCATTACCACCACGCCCGGTCAGGGTGTCATTGCCATCACCCCCTGCCAGGGAATCGTTACCCGCACTCCCGACCAACACGTCATTGCCCGAGGTGCCAATGAAGACCCCCTGGCTGAAGGCCAGCATTTGGGTGGTGCTCCAACTCACGCCGCTGGCAAACTGCACCCGGCCGAGCTGGGCACCTGCGCTGGAGAACCAGCCCTGGATCACAACTGCGTCAACCCCGTTGCGGTGGGTCAGGCTCATGTTGTCACCATCGCGCACGACGCTGATGTCTTCCACGGCGATCCCCGCCCCGAAGTGCACCTCACCGTGCGCCGCCACATGAATCCCCGTGGCATTGTTGATGATGAGATCGCGTCCATCGCCCACATTGAAGCGATAGATATCGTTGCTGGCGCCCCCTTTGAGGGTGTCATTGCCAGTACCGCCCTCGAGGATAACGACGCCTTTCCCGCTGCTGGTGATCAGATCGTCGCCGTCGCCGCCCTTGAGGGTGTCATTCCCACCGCCGCCAATGAGGGTGTCATTGCCGGCACCGGCATCGATCAGCTCATCGGCAGCGCTGCCGGTCAGCGCATCGTCACCGGCGCCGCCAATGGCAATTCCGCTGCTCCACTGGTTAATCTGCAGGCCGCTCCAGACACGGCCATCGGCAAACACGACCTGGGTCACCCAGTGCACCTCACCGAGGAACCAGTCTTTAATCAGGATGGAATCTTGACCGTTGACATGCTTGAGCTGCACATCGTTGCCAGCACGGACCACCTTGATGTCCGTCGCGACAATACCGGTGCCGAGGATGATGGCGCTGTAATGCTCACCACCGGCCTTGCCGTTGATAATGAGATCGTGACCATCGCCGAGATTAAAGCGATAGGTATCGGAGTGACCGCTACCGATCAGGGTATCGTTGCCTTCCCCCCCTTCCAGCACGCTGGTACCGCCGCTACTGGTCAACAGGTCATCGCCAGCGCCGCCCTTGAGGGTATCGTCACCACCGCCACCCACCAAGGTATCGTTACCGGCACCGCCATCGAGCAGTTCATTGCCGACGCCGCCCTTGATGTTGTCATTGCCGGGCGTCCCGGTGGCCTTCAGGGCACTGGACAATACTTGTTGTGCACTCCAATTAGTGCCATCTGCGAAAACAATACTCCCTGCCCAAACGTTCTTTGTAGCAATAGCATTTTTTATCGTGATGCTATCATGTCCATTTTGGTGCATCAGGATTAAGTCTTGGCCAACCGCATAAATGGTTATATCGGAAGGATGAATTCCATGCATGTAACGAATTTCATCATTGATGGTGTATGCCTTCAGCTTACTAGTAGAAACTCCATAATTAATGGTGTCCCGACCATGACCAAGACCGAAAAGGAAGGTATCTTTTCCTTTACTACCGACGAGAAGATCATCGCCCTTCCCACCTTGCAACAAGTCATTACCACCACTACCAAAGAGGGTGTCATTCCCCTCTTTACCGTCTAAGAAGTCGTTCTCCGCTGAGCCTTGGATAACTTCATCATCCTCAGTACCCACAGAGACTTCGAGTAAAAGACCCCCGAACTCGTCAGCAGCCCAGCGAGTGCCATCGGTGAAGACCACGCAGCCCCCCCACTCCTGTCCTTCGACCAGTCCACCCTGGATCGTGATCGAGTCATGCCCGTTGATGTTCACCAGCACTAGGTCGTCGCCGCGCTGGGCCAAATAGATGTCGTTCACACCGATCCCCACGCCGAAGTGGATCTCGTCATGCACAGTAACGACGCTCTCTTGCACCACAATGACGTCGTGTCCGTGACCGACATCGAAGCGATACACCTCGCTGCCACTGCCACCGCTTAAGGTGTCGTCACCGGCGCCTCCTACCAGGGTGTCATTACCGTTCCCCCCCTCAAGGAGGTCGTTGCCAGCGCCACCGATCAGCACATCACTGCCATCCCAACCAACGAGCTTGTCGTCGCCGTCGCCCCCCTGGGTGGTGATAGTAATGTCGGACTGGGTCCACACGGTGCCGTCGGCAAACACGATGCCTGCCAGCCGATGACCCACTGATGCAAAGTAGCCCTCCACAGTCCAGCGGTCGCTACCATTGGCATGCACCAACACCAGATGATCGCCTTCACGTACCGCACTGATGTCTGCCACCAAGATGCCGGCGCCAAAGCGGATCTCGCCAGAGACACTCACCGCCACGGCGCTGCCATTCCGAATGACATCGATACCATCCCCCAGATTGCAGAGATAGACGTTCGCTCCGGCCCCCCCCACCAGGGTATCCTTACCAGCGCCACCCACCAAGGTGTCGTTGCCAGCACCGCCGATGATCACATCGCTGCCATCCCAACCAACGAGCTTGTCGTCGCCGTCGCCCCCCAGGGTGGTGATGGTAATGTCGGACTGGGTCCACACGGTGCCGTCGGCAAACACGATGCCTGCCAGCCGATGGCCCACTGATGCAAAGTAGCCCTCCACAGTCCAGCGGTCGCTACCATTGGCATGCACCAACACCAGATGATTGCCTTCACGTACCACGCTGATGTCTGCCACCAAGATGCCGGCGCCAAAGCGGATCTCGCCGGACACACTCACCGCCGTAACACTGCCGTTACGAATCACATCTACACCGTCTCCGAGATTACAGAGATAGACGTCCAAACCTGCGCCCCCCACCAAGGTGTCTTTGCCTGCGCCACCCACCAAGGTATCGTTACCTGCTCCGCCGATAATCACGTCACTGCCATCCCAGCCCACAAGCTTGTCATCACCATCACCACCCACCGTGGTAATGGTGATATCAGCCTGGGTCCACACAGTGCCATCAGCAAACACGATGCCTGCCAGCCGGTGGCCCATTGATGCAAAGTAGCCCTCCACAGTCCAGCGGTCGCTGCCATTGGCATGCACCAGTACCAGGTGGTCCCCGTCGCGCACCACACTGATGTCAGCCACCAGGATGCCTGCGCCAAAGCGGATCTCGCCGGAGATGCTCACAGCACCGACACTACCGTTGCGAATGACATCGATACCATCCCCCACGCTAAGGATATAAACATCACTACCTTCGCCACCAATCAGCGTATCCTTGCCTGTACCGCCGCTCAGGATATCGTTACCCTCACCAGCTTCCAGAAGGTCATTACCGTCACCACCAAGTAATGTGTCATTTCCCTGACCACCCAGCAGCTTGTCATTGCCTGCACCACCATCCAGGAGATCATCGCCCGCCATCCCTTTCAGCGTATCGTTGCCCCCCATGCCAATGAGATGGTCTTTTCCTAACCAGCCGTTAATCGTCTCACGACGCTCATTGCCTGCCGCAACGATAACGCGTGCAGCCAGGTCACTTATCCCCCAGACAGTGCCGTTAGCAAAGGATATCCGCTCGATCCAATTCACTTCATCCACAAACCAGTCGGTAATCGTAATACCGTCCTCACCATTACGATGTTGTAACAACAGGTCATTACCAACATGGAGAACGGCTATATCTTCAGGGGTTATTCCTTCGCCAAAGACCAATTCGTCCCGATAGCCAAGCGCATTGTGCTCTGGAGTGCCATAGGAAACATCACGGATCTCATCCTGACCGTCCCCCAAGTTGAAGACGTAGGTATCGCTTTCCAATCCGCCAATTAATGTGTCATCCCCTAAGCCTCCCTCGAGGTGGTTTTGCCCTGTACCACCATAGAGCACATCATTCCCCTCTCCCCCACTCAGAGTGTCATTCCCCTGATATCCATGCAGGGTGTCATCACCACTACTACCAACCAGCAAGTCAGCCCCTTGGCTACCTTGCAATTCTCCCTCGTGCTCGAGTCTTGCCTGATGAATGGATGAGTCCATTACCTAATCCTTCTTGTAATTTTTACGTTGCATATTTGCCTGAACTATTACTGCACCTTGGTTGGGCATCTTGTGAGCCCCAACAGAGCAAGATATGTATCTACGCCATGCTGGATGTCATAAGAGAGGGCTGTGGCTCGAGCAGCCCTGCTCATTGCTTTTTGTGGGTGACAAAGAACATCTATCGTCTTGGTTACCAGTGCTGCATCATCAAAGAAACCTACCAGATGGCCATTCTCTCCATCCCTGATCACCTCATGCAAAGGCGACGTATCTGACGCAACAATTTGGCACCCGCAGGACATGGCCTCCAACAAACTCCACGACAAAACAAACGGATAGGTTAGATAGAGATGGACTGCTGATACCTGCAGTACACGCACATACACGTCATAGGGGACTTTGCCCAGGAAATGAACCCGCGCAGGATCAATTGGATGTTCCGACAGCAGTTTCTCCCGCCACGAGTGGGCCCCGCGCGGGGGTGAACCATAGCTGACGCCATCCCCCCCAACGATCAACACCTGACACTCAGGATCTGCGGACAGGATAGCGGGCAGATTACGCATCAGGCGGTGAAACCCCCGGTAGGGTTCGAGATTTCTGGCAACGTAAGTGATGACCTTTTGCCCTGCTCTCAAAATCTTGCCATTGGGCAGTCGCAAGATTGCATCTGGATCAGGACACAGTCGTTCGGTCCGAATCCCCTCGTGCACGACTTCGAGCTTTGCGTGATAGGCCTCAGGATGCAGGCTCTGTTGCCAACGGGTAGGACATACACCCACGTCGCACTGCTCCAGATTAAGCAGATGCAGTGCATTACGAGCCCGAATCCGTGCAGCTCCGTCCAGTGTCAGTGGAAACTCGGGATCAAAATCGGCATCGGCGCCCTTGCTGTGATAGTAAAATTCGCAGTAGTGCACCAACCGAGCGTTAGGAAACAGATCTCTTATGAAGAGCGTCTCACCCCAGCCAGGGTGCGCCAAAATCACATCCGGACAATAGCCTCTCTCTGCCATAGGTTGAAGAAGGCGCACTACCGCCTGACCATGCAATACAGCGTCTTCGAAACCAAGCAGATAGGGATGAGTCTGATGTCCAGCTTGCCGACTTGGGCGGTAACGCAAGAGCTCGACCCCCTCTAGACCAGGCGCTGTATCGCGCCCGACAGCCAGCAACTCGACATCGTGGCGAGACCGAAGGTGCTCAGCAATGTGTCGCAGCTGACCGGGAAAGTTCTGATGAATGAGCAAGACTTTCATGATTATCGCTCGCGCAGACTTCCGCCCACATGCTCCTGGAGTGGGCTGAGGAAATAGTCGATGACCCGGCGCTTCCCTGTCCGGATCTCTGCACTGACCGTCATCCCGGCGCTCAGGGTCACCCGAGCACCGTCGATCATCAGGTGGTTACGCTCCAGGCGCACCCGGGCCAGAAATACAAGGCCCTTGCGCTCATCCTGAACCGCATCATGGCTGACACTGACAACCTCCCCCTCCAGATAGCCGTAACGGGTGTAGGGAAAGCTGTCGATCTTGACCGTGGCCGCTTGCCCAGGCCTGACGAATCCGATGTCCCGGTTCTCTATCTGCGCCTCCACCTCCAGGGTCTCATTGGCTGGCACCACAGCCATCAGGGGCTGAGCCTCCGTCACTACACCACCGACGGTATGGATCGCCAACTGCTGTACCGTACCTGCTACTGGTGCAGTCAGACGGGTCAATGCCTGACGACGACGCATCTTGGTTAGCTCTTCCCCATACTGGCTGATCTGCTCACTTGCCACTCTCCCCTGCTCGAGTGCTTCGCTACGAAAGTTGGCCTCCAATGCCAATAACTCCTGCTGCTGGCCAGCAATTGCTGCGGCAAGCTCTTTAAGACGGCTTTGCTGGCTGGCCAAATCCCCTTCAAGTTCAACGCGAGCCTGTTGCTGCTCTAGATAGGCATGCCGTGGCACAAACTGTTTGACCAGCAATTCCTCATAGTCATGTTCCCGGGACCGAACCAACGCGAGAGTTTGCTGTAACTTGGTCACTTGTTGCCGAGTCGTCCCGAGCTCGGCCTCGCGTTGCTGCAACGTCGCTAACAGTGCGTCACGTTTGGCGAGATAAGCTTGCCACTGACCCTGTGCCAAAGTTTGTTCTGCTTGCTGGCGGGTATCATCGATACCCTCTAAGGGGGGAAATACAGGCTGAGCACCCAATTTCTGAGCAAGTAATAACGCTTGATAACGTGCTTTTAGTAAACGAGCGACCATCAACGCATCTTCCGCTTTGCGCCTATCGGCCCCTGCTGTTGTGGCATCCAGCTCCACCAAGACCTCCCCGGCTGTAACCTGCTGTCCCTCTCGTACGTGAATGGCCTTGATCACTCCGGGCTCCAGTGGCTGAATAACTTTGGTTCTACCGCCACTCACTGTCTTGCCTCCCGCCACAGCAACAATGTCCAGCTGACCAATACAAGCCCATATCAAAAAGCTTAAGAACAAAGCAGCGATGATCCGCATACTCCAGCGCGGCAAAGGTGACAGTGGGGAATCAGTTAACTCAAGATGTGCAGGTAAGAACGCCAGCTCGTCTTCACGCCGCGGTTCAGGGTCCATTTGATGGCGCACATCCCAGCTTCGCGAAAAAGCGTCACCGTAACGCTTCAGGAAATTCCGAAGCGCCTCAATCCAGTGGGTCATGATTATTTATCCTTGCTGCAATCGGTGAAGATGGGCGTAATAACCATCAGGGCGAGAGACCAGCTCTGCATGAACACCACTCTCGACAATATGTCCTTTATCCATTGCGATAATGCGATTTGCACTACGTACCGTAGATAGACGGTGTGCAATAATAATGACTGTACGTCCTCGACAAATTGCCTGCATATTCTGCATAACTGCACGCTCAGACTCATAATCAAGAGCACTCGTTGCTTCATCAAGAATCAAAATACGGGGGTTGCCCATTAAAGCTCTTGCAATCGCGATACGCTGACGTTGGCCACCAGAAAGTGAAGACCCGTGTTCACCCACCAAAGTATCGTAACCTTCGGCAAGCTCCATGATGAAGTCATGAGCGCCAGCGAGCTTGGCTGCGTGGATTACTCGGTCAAGGCTGACTCCCGGATCTGACAATGCAATGTTGTCACGCACGGTTGCATTAAAAAGTAGATTTTCTTGTAGTACCACGCCGATCTGGCGTCTTAACCAAGCAGGATCCACCAAAGCCAGATCATTGCCATCGACAAGAACACGCCCACCTTCAGGTACATAAAGACGCTGAATAAGTTTGGTCAAAGTACTCTTGCCGGAACCAGATCGGCCGACAATCCCAATAATTTCGCCGGGAGATATCGACAAGTCCAAATGATGTAAAATTTCTGGACCATCCGGGCGATAACGAAAAGTCACTCGTTCAAATTGGATTCGTCCCTGAATAGGCGGCAATGCTGCCCGACTCGCAGGAACTTCAGTTCGTGTATTAAGAATGTCTCCCAATCGTTCAACCGAAATACCTACTTGTTGGAAGTCTTGCCATAGCTGTGCCAAACGCAGGACTGGAGCTGAGACCTGGCCTGCCAGCATGTTGAATGCGATGAGCTGCCCAACTGATAACGAGCCATCAATCACCAAACGAGCCCCCAGCCAAAGAGTACCGACCATGACCAGCTTCTGAATTAACTGGATCCCCCCCTGACCGATGTTCGACAATCGAGTAACTCTGAAACTGGCAGCCACATAGGCAGCCAATTGATTATCCCAGCGTCTTGTCATATGTGGCTCGACGGCCATCGATTTAATCGTGCTGACCCCTCCTACCACTTCAACCAAGAACGACTGATTATCAGCCCCCCGGGAGAACTTTTCATCGAGACGCCGTCGTAACATTGGCGTCAACAAAAAAGACCAAGCGGCATAACAGGGTAACGATATCAATACAACCAACGTCAGCCAGCCGCTGTAATAAAACATCACCGAGAGAAATACGAAGGAAAAGAGCAAATCAAGAACGGTAGTAAGTGCCTGCCCGGTTAGAAAACCTCGAATATGTTCCAGTTCTCTCACCCTTGCTACAGTATCCCCAACCCGCCTAGCTTCAAAATATGCCAATGGCAAAGCAAGAAGATGACGAAATAGTCTGGCGCCAAGTTCCACATCTATACGACTGGTTGTATGAGCAAAAACGTGGCTGCGTAAGGTCGATAGCAAGACATTAAACACCACAACCAGAAGCAAACCGACAGAGATCACGTCAAGTGTTGAGAATGCACGGTTTACAAGAACTTTATCCATGACCACCTGGAAAAACAGTGGGGTCACTAAAGCAAATAACTGCAATACCAACGAAATACCAAGAACTTCCAATAGTAACTTACGATACTTGACTACAGCCGGTACAAACCAAGTAAAATCAAAACGCGCCAAAATATTGTCAACTGACGCTCTTGATGCAATTAACAGTAATTTACCTTCATAAAAACTCTCAAACTCATTCAGAGAGATCACTCGCGGTTTTTGTTGACACAGATCATGCACCAACACTTTATCACTGTCATAACGAGCAATGATTATATGCTCACCATCTTGGCGCAGAGCCATTGCAGGTAGAGGTGTTAAAGATAGGCGTTTCACGGGTTGTGAGACTATTTTTGCCTTGAGACCCATGCCTCTTGCCGCTAACAATAGTTCTACGTCAGATAAAGGTTTTCCTTCACAACCATGCTGATGTTTGATTTGCTCTGAATCTGCAGCCACACCATGAAAATGAGCAAGTAAAGTGAGGCCAACAAGCCCATAATCAGGAGCTGACTTGGTGTCATTAAAAATTGGAGCGTTCAAGGTTTTTATTCTACAGTTAGAATCCAATTGGGCCATTTTATTACAGCACAATATTACAAACCAATACCCTTCAACCATAAAATTTTGAAACTTCAGCAGTTCACAAACTCCAAACAATAGCAACCTGTCAGATAATACAGTAATTTTAGAGGTAAAAATTTAGCGGAAAAATTACTTCCTCGGCCACCGGAAATAAAAATTCCCAAATAATGATTGGGACTTCACTTGCCATTATTAATCGCAATGCAGTCAGTAACTATATTTAATAGCTAATATCTTCAGTCATCCACTTTTTATGTACGTTGATACTACAGCTGCGTAATTGATAGTGTTTATTGCATCATGATGTGTCCCTCTGACAGAAATATGCCTTAAAGAGGATGCTAAATAGCTGTTCCGTGTACAGATCTACTTATCGTGCATACAGGGTATGCCAATCGACTCCACCGCTATCACTAACACTCATCAACATTATGGAGCAGCGCCTGATAGCGCTCCGGGGTATCCACATCAAACAGGATGGCGGGACTGTCGACCGGCACCATACGGTGCGGATGCCCTTGCAACCAGCGCCGTACCGACGACTGCACCGGGGCCGCTGCCAACTCGCGGGCAAGGGATTTTGGCAGCAACACCGGATGGCCAGCCTCCCCCAGCCAGGTGGGAAAGAGTGTCTCACAGCCCTGTGCCTGCCAGAGCTGTTGATAGACATCGCGCGGGATACAGGGGAGATCCCCGTGGCTGATAAAGAGGTAGTCAGCGTCACTGGCCGCCAGGGCGCAGCGGATGGAGCTGCCCAGCCCCTGCCGATAGTCGGGGTTGTGGACGACAACAATATCCGGCCATGATCCGTAGCGCGCTTGAAGTTCCTCGCCACGATGGCCCACCACCAGAATAACGCGCTGACAAAAAGCCAGGGCATTTTTGAGACTTGCATCAAGCATTGTCCCCTGGCAATAAGGTAGCATCATTTTCCAGGTACCCATTCGGGAAGATAAACCCGCCGCCGTTATTATACAGTCACACTGCACTTGTTCCTGGCAACGTTGTTTTCCACTCCCTTTGATATTTATTTTGGTCGTCATTATGTCGCACCCACACGTTGTTGCTGTCGCATTTCCAGATATAGATCCGCTATTAAACTCGCTCACCAAAAATATTGATAGCCATACCACCTTAATTAGCCTCTGCGGGGCCGGTGGAAAAACCAGCACCCTGTTCTGGCTGGCGGAATATTTTTATCAACAGGGTAAAAGGGTGCTAATTACCACCACCACCCGGATGTTTCTGCCTGCCCCGTCACACTATCGGGAATTGATCCTGGAAGCCGATCCCGTCCGCCAGCTGACCCGCTGTCAGCAACTGCCCGATGAGCCGACCCTGGTCGCCCTGTTCAGCCATATCGATCAGGCCAGCGGCAAGGTGGCGGGCCCCACGCCCCAGCAGATTGATCTCATCAAGGGGCAGCAGCGCTTCGATCTGATCCTGGTCGAGGCGGATGGCGCCCATCACAAGTTATTGAAAGTGCCCGCTTTGCACGAACCTTGCATTCCTCAGCACAGTGATTGGGTTATCGCCCTGACGGGCGGCGCCATGGTGGGGGCCCAAGCCGACCCGCAGCAGATCCACCGCTGGGCAGAGCTTCAGGCCCTGTGCGGGATAGAGGCCGGTGACCCCCTCGACTGGGCCCTGTTTCACCAGTTGCTCTCCCACCCCGAGGGGCTGTTCAAAGGTACCCCGGCCAGGGCGCGCCGGATCTGGTTTATCAATGGGGATTATCAAAATGAGGCGTCGTGGCTCGATGAATTGATAAAGCTGCATACCCGCCACCCCGAGATCCACGCCATCTGGCAGGGGGCGGTTCGCAAACCACAGCCCATTCGCCACGCACTCGGTTACTTCGCTCAGGATGAGGCTCAGCCGCCTCGCCCATGATGGTTTAAGGATAAGAAGAGGTACCTTATGAATCTGTTTGCACACGCAGCCCGACTGGAACAGGAGAACATTCCCTTTGCCATGGCCCAGATCATCGAGAGCCGTGGCTCCACCCCCCGCCATCAGGCCCAGATGCTGGTAATGGCCGATGGCCAGATCCTCGGCACCATCGGCGGCGGCATGATCGAGCGGCTGGTGATCGAGGAAGCGATGGCCGCCATTGCCGAGCGCAAGCCGCGTATCTTCCACGGCCGGATGGCCCGCAACGGCGAACATGCGGTCGGGTCGGATTGTGGCGGCGCCATGTCGGTCTATATCGATGTCTATGGTCTGCGACCACGGCTGGTACTGATCGGTGCCGGCCACGTCAACCGGGCGCTGGCCCATGCTGCGGCGCCACTGGGTTTTGATATCCATGTGGGCGACTGTTTTGAAGGGAGCCTCAATCCCGATCACTTCCCCGTCGGCACTCACCTCAAACAGGCCGATACCATCAGCGCGGTGATCGACGCACTGGCCATCGAGCCCGCCAACTTCGTCATCATCGCCACCAATCATCAGGACAAGGAGGCGCTGGATCGGCTCATCAGCCGTCCCCTCGCCTATCTGGGGCTGCTCGCCAGCAAGCGAAAGGTACAGACCTTCACCCAGGCCCTGCGCCAGCAAGGGGTGAGCCAGGAACAACTGCGGCAGCTGCACGCCCCCATCGGCTACAACATCGGAGCCGAGACCCCCGAGGAGATCGCCATCAGCATCCTCGCCGAGCTGCTGCAGGTGAAAAACGGCAAATCGGGTGGGCTGATGCAGGATGACGTGCGCCTCAAGCGGGATCAACTGGTGGTGATGCGCGGCTCCGGCGATATCGCTACCGGGGTGGCGCTGCGCCTGCACAATGCCGGTTTCAAGGTGGTGATGCTGGATCTCGACAAGCCCACGGTGATCCGCCGCACCGTCGCCTTCGCTCAAGGGATGTTTGATGGTGAAACCAGCGTCGAAGGGGTGCGCGCCAAGCGGGTCGAGAGCGTCGAGCAGGCGTTCGAGCAGCTGGATCGGGGCATCATTCCGCTACTGGTTGACCCCGACTGCGCCACCCTCACCGAGCTCAAGCCCCGCTATCTGGTGGATGCCATCCTCGCCAAGCAGAACCTCGGCACCCACAAGGAGATGGCCCCCATCACGGTCGCCCTCGGCCCGGGATTTGAGGCGGGACGCGACTGCGATGCGGTGATCGAAACCAACCGCGGTCACCATCTGGGGCGGGTCATCTATAAGGGCCCCGCCCAGCCCAATACCGGCATTCCCGGGGTGATCGAGGGGCACTCCGCCCGCCGGGTGGTGCGCGCCCCCGCCCCCGGCGTGATGAAGAGCCTGATCAAGCTCGGTGATCTCGTACAGGAGGGGGATGTGATCGCCCATGTGGGGGACGCTCCCATTATCGCGCCGCTCTCGGGCATGGTGCGGGGGCTGCTCAGCGATGGCATCGAAGTGCCTATCGGCTTCAAGATTGGCGATATCGACCCGCGTGGCGAGCGCGCCGATGCCACAACCGTCTCTGACAAGGCACGCGCCATCGGCGGCGCCGTATTGGAAGCCATGATGCATCTGGCCCAGCGCCGATAAGAGAGTGTTCTTAAAACCAGAAGGGCCCGCCATGATGGTGGGCCCTTTGTATTTCGTTGCCGACAATCAACTCAGCCGTGCTTGATGCGGGTCTCCCCCGCCACCGACACCACCGACCGCTTGCCCTTGCGGCTGATGACGAGAAGCGCCAGCACGATAAGGGCGATGCCGCTCCCCTCCACCGGCCCCGGGTTCTCACCAAGCAGCCACCAGGAGAGCAGCACGCCGCTCACCGGCACCGCCAGGGTACTGAGACTGGCGATACCCGCCGGCAGTTTTTTCAACACAAACAGCCAGAGACTCCAGGCAATGGCGGTGGCAAAAATAGCGCTATAGGCCAGCGCCCCCATCACGTAGGGCTGCCAGTCGATGGGGCGCTCCGGCACCAGCGCGGCCACCAGCGTCATCACCAGGGTGGCGTAGATCATCTGCCAGGTGGTGAGGGACATCAGATCCACCCTAGGATGGCGGGCATACATCCGTTTGGCGATGATGGCGCTGATCCCCCAGCTGATGCCGGAGAGGATCGCCAACAGCGCACTCTTGAGGGACTCAAGATGCAGCAACCAGGGCTGGATCACCAGCAGCAGGCCGCAGGCCGCCACCCCGACCGCCAGATAATGTAGCTTGCGCATCCGCTCGCCGAGAAAGAGCGCCGCGAAGATCACCACCCAGAACGGCATGGTGTAGCTCAGAATAGCCACCTTGCCCGCCCCGCCGCTGATCAGCGCCCACTGGGCCAACCCCACCATGCCGCAGGTCTGGAACAGGGCGATGGCGAGGGTATAGCGAAACGGGGTGGGTTTGAGATAACGGCGCCCGCGCAGGGCCAGTACCAGCAGCAGAACCAGAGACCCGCACAGGCAGCGCAGGGCGGTGAACTCGAAGGCCCCCGCGTAGAGCATCACCTGCTTCATCACGATCCAGCTGTAACTCCAGATGGCGGTGAGCAGGATCAATCCCACCAACGCCGCCATATTGATCTTTCCACTCATCTCTCACCACGCATAGCTCTGCCTTTCGCCTTTTGTTCCGATGGGCCAACCCTTATCGGGGTGGCTATCTTACCCCTGTGCTGGCGGGCTGCCCACGATCTATGGGAAATCGACCTCAGCCACAGTAGCGCCCGAGCCAAAAACATCAGGGGGCCAAGGCCCCCTGTCTATCACCCCGTCATCGCGTTGCACGCTACAGGCTGATCACGGTACCGGTCTTGCCAGCGATCCCCTCGGCTGCCTTTTCCAGCAGGGTGATGAGGGATTTTCGCCCCGGCAGAGATGTGGCAAACGAGAGCGCAGCCTCCACCTTGGGCAACATGGATCCTTTGGCAAACTGCCCTTGGGCGATAAAGCTGTTGGCATCGGCCACGCTCAGCTGATCGAGCCACTGCACATCGGGTTTGCCGAAGTTGATGGCCACTTTCTCTACCGCGGTAAGGATGATCAGCATGTCGGCGTCAATCAGTTCCGCCAGCTTGGCACTGGCCCAATCCTTGTCGATCACCGCACTGGCACCGCGCAGGTGATTGCCCTCCCGCAGCACCGGAATGCCGCCGCCACCGACGGTGATCACCACCTGACCGGCAGCCAGCATGGCAGAGACGGTCTCTTTCTCGATGATATCGACGGGTTTGGGGGATGCCACCACCCGGCGATAGCCACGGCCGGCATCCTCCTTGAGCCGCTCGCCCCTGGCCATCAATGCCTCGGCCTCCTCCTTGCTGAAGAAGCCGCCGATGGGCTTGCTGGGGTCGAGGAAGGCGGGATCGTTTTTATCCACCTCCACCTGGGTCACCAAAGTGGCGACCGGCTTGTGGATGCCGCGTTCAAGCAGTGCCTCGCGCAGGGCGTTTTGCAGGTCATAACCGATATAACCCTGACTCAGGGCCACGCAGACCGACATGGGCAGATGGGGCGCCTTGGAGTCATGACGGGCCGCCACCTCGAACGCCTGCTGGATCATCCCCACCTGCGGGCCGTTGCCGTGGGTCACCACCACTTCATGCCCCTGAGCGATCAGGTCGGCAATGGTGCCCGCCGTGCTCTGCACCGCCTTCATCTGCTCGGGCAGGTTGTTGCCCAGCGCATTGCCACCAAGGGCCAGTACGATTCTCTGTTTCATCTTGTTATCTCCAGTGATGGGACAAGCCGGCGCAATACCGGCCCACCTTTCGTTGTTCACATAACCTTGCTGCTCTGCGTGTTTCGAACGGATTGTCAGCCGGTCACTGTGGGGCAAGGCGAGTGCAGCTCCGGCGCCAACGCCGGATCAAAGGGCGCTCTGGCCAGAAAACGGCCATGCCCCCGTTGTCCGGTAAACTCGCCGTCGCGGGCCACTATCTCGCCGCGACTGAGGGTCATCCTGATCTGGCCGGGGCAGCGCATCCCCTCGTAGGGGCTGTAGTCGCCGTTGTCGTGCAGCAGTGGATGGGAAATCAGGGTGTCACCGCGGGGATCCATCAGCACCAGATCGGCGTCAGACCCCGCTTGCAGGTTGCCCTTGCGCGGCCAGAGGCCAAACAGGCGCGCCGGGTTGGCGCTGGTGAGAGCTACGAAGCGCGACGGCGAGATGCGCCCGCCCAGCACCCCGTGGGCAAACAGCAGCAGCATCCGGTTTTCGGCCCCGGGCAAGCCGTTGGGGCAGCGGCTGAAATCGCCCCCCGAGAGGGTCATGCGCTGGGCGTGAGAGAAGTTGCAGTGATCGGTCGCCACCGTGTCGATGTCACCCGCAGCGATGCCAACCCACAGCTTGTCCTGCTCGCGGCGCGAGCGCAGCGGCGGGCTCAGCAGATAGTCGACCCCGTTCTCCTTGTAATAACACTGCTCATCAAGCAGCAGATATTGCGGGCAGGTCTCCACCCAGACCGGTTGGCCCTGCCGACGCGCCAGTTTCAGATACTCCAGCCCCAAGCCGTTGGAGAGGTGGACGATATAGAGCGGCGCATTGCCAGCGAGCCCCGCCAGATTGATCATCCGGGCGATCGCCTCCGCCTCGCACTCCAGCGGGCGGCTTTGCGGGTGATACCAGGGTTCATGGTGACCGGCGGCCAATAGGGCCGCCCGGCGCGCCGCGATGGCGGCATCGTTCTCGGGGTGGACTGTGGCAAGCGCCCCCACCTCCTTGAGGCGGGCCAGCGCGCGCAACACATCGTGATCTCCGAGCTTGTACTGGTAGGTAAGATAGAGCTTGAAGCTGCTGATCCCCTCCTCCTGCACCATGGCAGCCATCTCGTGGAGGATGGCGTCATCCACATGCTGGACAACGCCGTGAAAGCTGTAATCGACCACCGCCTGATCGGCAGCATAGTCGTGATAGCGGGCCAGCTGGTGATGCAGGTTGCACCCCGCCGGGCCAAATCCCATGTGATCGACGATGGTGGTGGTGCCACCACAGGCGGCAGCACGGGTACCGCTGAAAAAGTCATCGCAACTGCGGGCAATGCCCACGTCGATGTTGAAGTGGGTATGGACGTCGATGCCGCCCGGCATCACATAGCAGCCGCTGGCATCGATCACGTCGGTCTCGCCATCGGGCTGGATAGCGGCGGCTCGCGCGCGGATCACCCCGTTCTCGATCAGCAGATCCTGACGATATTCACCCTGTGCATCGACCAGCACACCGTTTTTGATCAGCCGTTTCATCCCCACCACCTCGAACATCCCTTCAAACAGCAAAGCCCCGCCTCAATGGAGACGGGGCACTTGCAACAGACGGGCGGTGATGAGAGTCACC
>NZ_JBFODQ010000015.1:0-34682 GCF_040908355.1 Aeromonas sp. R2-2
GGGGATAGTCTGTTGGGTATTAGCTGGTCAAGGATGGCGATCATACCTCAGAAGCCGCGCCACGCCTCGCTCATATGAGGGGATGGTTAAGGGTAAGAAGTATCAAGGGCGGCCAATTGGCCGTCCTTGATGCTGATGAGTAATTATTTAAGGTAATGCTTTGATGGCGACTAATATTTTGTAATTGTTCTTCCATTCTCCCTCAATGGGTAACTCAGAAAACTCAATCGTTTTGGCATAAAAAAACGACTCGTTCTCCAGACAAGCAGGCCAAGTTTCAAATATCTTCCGTTTTCCTTTTGTTTCTGTCCAGACATCAGCCAACACCACGGCATAGCGTTGACGTTTGATTGGTTTCAACAGTCCCTGTTCAATTAATTTTTGGGACTCAGTAGATTGCATACGTTCAAGATCACTTCTGACACTATGAGTTTTTGACTGCGGAGCGGTAAATCGCTTTGCCTCAATAAAAAACACATCTGTTTCAGTAAAAACTACAGCATCGAGATGTTTATTGTCTGTTGTACAGATTGGAGCTTCAAACCAAGAGAAACAGGTGCCGGGGTAGACACGCTCCATTGCGGATACAAAGTTATTGGTGAGGTTTCGTTCTGTGAAACCAGTAGATCCGTGAGCTGGGTAATAGTTGGTGAATATGTGTGCATATCGTTCACGCATATGTTTGATTAGTAGGTCTAGGAATGCTTGCATATCACTTCTCCGTTGAGATTGGTTAGTGCTACCAGTGCTTTTAATGAGCCTGATTATTGTGAACATCAAAATTTTATAGGGAGACTTTGTTCAATAACGTCTTAATTTCGCTGCACTTTGGGTATCCACTGCATCCCCAAAACCGATTGCCTCGGTTATCCCCCCGTTTGGCGGTACGCAATACCATCGGGTTGCCGCATCTGGGACATAGTGGATTTGCTTGGGTGAGCGATTCGGTGATGGTTGGCGCGGCGTTCACCACCTGATTGACGACAGGCATTGCAGCTACGGATAAAGGCGGGCGGGGAACCTCGCTGTGACGTGCTTTCAACTGAGCCACATGCTGTTTATGGGTCTGCCAATTGGCGGCCAGTCGTCCCCGCTGGATGGTGTCGATCACTCTGGTGACTTCAGCAGGGGTCAGCACCTGCGCGGTTTTACTCTTGATATAGCGAATAAGCCCACGGTTCATCACGTTATCCGGCATGGGGGTTTTAAAGGTGCAGTCGCCAATAAAGTAGATAATCGAATGGAGCTGATGATCAGCAAGACCCAACAAGGATTTGAGCGTCATCAGGTGCAGATAGTTTTGGCGCAGGGGATTTTGAAAGGTATGTCTGCGGCGATAGAGCTGCTGGGTCCAGCTCTTGTGGGCTGGATTGCCAAATATCCACCCCTTGATGTTCTTGGTTTCGATGACAAACAGCCCGAAGCGCGAGACGATCACATGATCGATCTGGGTAGTGCCCTGCGGGGTTGGTAGGGTGACATTCTTGAGCAGGTGGTACTCCCGCTTGTCGAGAAAAAGCCGGATGCCCAAGTTGATAAATGCTTCCCCAACCATCCCTTTGAACCTGGGCGTTTTGATCAGGGTGGCAATCAACAACAGAGGCAGCAGATACCAGAACTGGCCCAGCAGAACCGCAATAACGGGAGTGAAGTCCATTTCACATTTATCCAGCCAGTGAATTAGAGGGGATTCATGGCCTCTGGCCAGAGGAAATAGGGGCCAAATTTGGGGCTCATTCTAAACTCCCCACCTTCCTCCTTGCCTTTGGCTGTGAGGTAATGCTTGCTGTCACGCAGCTCAAGCAAGCCGTGAGTCACCATTTTTTCCAACAACTCATTGGTTTTGATCCCCCACTTTTGCGCCAGTTTGGATGAGGTCAGTTTTTCAGTGGCTGACTCATTTTCGTTAGCAGAAGGCTGTTGGGTTTCAGCTTCACTGACAACCCGTTCAAGTGATATGCGGACTTCATCACTGACCCGAATAATTCGTTGGGCCTCATCATAGGCATCACGGTAAAGGTCATGATCTTCCGAGCGCTGGATCAATACCCCCATCTCGTTGTTATTGACCTGACTGAACTCGTAGAGATTGAGGCTGGTGACAATGCACATCTCTTCATTGAGATAGCACTTGGCATGGAGGTTTTTGCAAAAGCTGGTGCGGATATAGGTGAGCTCTTTGAGCCAGCTGATCTCTTCCGGTTGCAGCTCGCTTTTGCCATAGACGATCCGCACATCGATCTTGAGGCGGTTTTTGTCGGTGAGCAGCTCCTTGATCCTGTCGTTGAGCTTGAGGAAGGGGCTGATCAGGATCAGACGTTCTTTGGCATCTTTGATAAGTTCTTCAAGAAAATAGTTGGTTGCGCTGGTATTCAAAAACTTGGCCATGGCAAAAATCTCTATCCCTGTGGTGTAACTGGTGGCGCAAATACTTGGCTGGCGCTCGGCAGGCCATCTCCATTCCGGGCGCCGTGATCACCCAGCCAGTGCGGTTGGCAATCGACATCGTGGCTCCATGTGGATGATGGGGGCCAAACTGAGCCATTCTACCCATTCCATCGGAAGGAATATGTGACAGATTGCACTAACTCTGTGACAAGGCTGGATTTTTCGGGGCGGGCTGTGGTTGATGGTAAATCGCAGGTGCAAAAAAGCCCCTTGGCGGGGCTTGGTGTCTGGCAAGGCCGGTGTCGGGATTATCAATCGAACAGGATGCGGCCGCTGGTGCCGGCATCGCTGTCTTTCCAGCTGGCGCCGCTTTTGCGCAGGGTGTAAGTGATGGTCTCCTGCTTGAATTTCAGGTAGTCGCTGCCGCTGTGACTTGGTTTGACCTGATTGCCATCGATATAGGTTTCCCCTGTGGTATCGACGTGAATTTCGGCCACGGTGCGGCCATCGTCAGTGACCGCTTTATAGTTGCCAGCCCACGGGCTCTCATCGCCATACTGCACGGCCCCTTCCTGCGCGTGCGCTTGGGCATGGGTCTTGTGGCCGTGATGGCTTTTGGCCACGGCGCAGCCGGAGATACCGACCGCCAGCAGGCAACCGAGGGTGACATTGAGCAGAGTCTGTTTGGATTTCATCTTCATTTACCTGTATCAAATAATTGCAATGGATAAGGGGTGGAGCCCCCACGGTAGGTGTGGGCCCTGTTGAGCCGTGGCTCGAAATCAGTCCTGATTGATGCCATAAATATGGCCGCGGGCGTCGGTGAGGCAGTGCCAGAGTCGGTCATGGGGCCCTTTGATATCAATCATCATCCCCGCCTGGGAGTCGGCCACATAGTCGAGGGTCAGTTTGCTGCGGCTGACGCCCGCTTTTCTGGCGACGGCGTTCATGCAGGCGTTCTCGGCAACCTTGGTTTGCGCAGTGCTGCCGTTGTAGGCACTGTTGCTGGCGCTCTCATCATCGCCGTCGTCATCGTTCTCATCGTCATTGAGCTGGCAGGCGCCGCTGTCGCCATTTTTGACAAAATAGGTGATGCCCCAGTCGCCATTTTTCACCATGGAGAGGGTGGTGCGCCCCTTGCTCGCCTCGTAGAAATTTGAATTCACTTTTTTAAGTGGAACTTGCTGTTTATTGATATAAGCCGTGCCATCTTCGACGCGAAGATTAATATGTCCAGGACAGCTGGCGGATAAATCAGGCACCCTTGCATATGCGGTTCCGGTCATGACCAATACAGAGAGAGCAAGCAGCGTTTTTTTCATCAGATAACCTCAAATCAACAAGGATCAGCAAGTGTGATGTCGTCAAAATAACGGTTGCTATGCCTTAACGTTATTTCTATGCCCATTGCACACCTGTTATCGGTACCCCGCAGCCAGGCTTTTCAGTGCGCCTCGTCCTGCCGGGATGACGCCAAATTTAGCCGTCGGGTGATGTAAGTAAAATAAAACAGGATTAATTGGATTCATAAAATATGAAAAACTATAAATCATTTAAAACAATGAGTTATGTGCAGTTCAGGTCACTGTGCAAAAGATGAGGGACCATCCGGGATGGTTCCTTATGGGCATCGATAAAGTTGGCCATAGGGCTGCAATGCCGGGAGTAGAGTATTTCCTCTGTTGCATGATGGCACAGGCTGGCGACATCACAGGACCAATTAGCCATTGCGCGCCGTAAATACACAGACAAAAAACTCCAATATTCGGTGTGCGAGGGGGAAATTAGCCTACCAGCAGGTGGATATTTTTACCTGATATGACTGGGTGGTGAGAAATATGAAAGGGGGCAGATCAATAAATCCTCCATCAATACGGGCATAATTATCCGGAGTGTTACTGTGCTTTTCCTGAGGATTGCCCACTCGTGGCAGGAAAATATAACGACTTAGAAACTCATGGCCAACCCGATGGAATAACCGCTGGTGTTGTGGCTGAACATATAGCGGGCAACCAGCCGGGTACGGGTGACTATGATGTCGTATTTGCTGCTGTCCAGCTCCAGACCGGCGCCGATCGAGTTGAGGGAGTCAAAGCCAAGCAACCCCCGTTGTTCCCCCAGATATGCGGTATGAGCC
This sequence comes from Aeromonas sp. R2-2, assembly GCF_040908355.1. NCBI lineage: Bacteria > Pseudomonadati > Pseudomonadota > Gammaproteobacteria > Aeromonadales > Aeromonadaceae > Aeromonas > Aeromonas sp. R2-2. The sequence continues at coordinate 4,526 of NZ_JBFODQ010000015.1, forward strand.
CCCTCCAGTACATAGCGCACCGGTCTGTCGAGCAGGGTCCAGTGGAACAGCGGGGCTCGGCGGCGCAGATAGAGACCGAGGTTCTCCGCCTCGGCGTGACCACGGACGCTGGTCGAGGTGCCGCCAAAGCTCTGCAGGTGCTGGTAGGAGTAACGCACTTCGATATCGATATCCTGCGCCTTTGAAAAGAGCTCGTAGTCGAGCATCAGCGAGCCCCCCAGTCCGTACATATTGAGCTGTCCACCATCGAGAAAATCCAGCGAGTAGCCCTTGGTGCGCTCCAGCAGCCAGTTGCCGATCCGCAGATCGCTGGCCATGGTACCGAGCGAGACGTTGGCGATGGGGCGCATTACCCAGTGGCCACCGCGCGGGTCTTCATGGAGGGCGATATCCCAGCCGATCCCACCAGAGGCGGTCAGGCTGTTCCATTTGGTCGGGAGGGTGCGGCTCTCGGTGCCGTTGCTCACCACAAACTGGGGATCGTAGCGGCTAAAGCCGATCGCTCCTTCCAGATAGATGGGCACGGCTTCGCTCATGGTGGCGCCGCCACCGATCTGGGTCATGTTGAGGGCGGCAGATTGATTGGTGCCGCTGCCGATATCGAGGTTGCTGGCGGTGATGTCGGGCACCACGGTGAAGGTCATCAGCGAGAGCACCGCATTTGCGCGCTCCTGTGCCCACTCCTGATCCTGTGTTGCAGCTTTGACGGTGCTGCCGGATAGCGCCAGCAGCATTGGCAACAACATCTGCAATAAAGAGGAGCAAGAGCGGTGCATGAGTTTGGTTCCCGATAAGCGGCGTCTGATTGCCCTGGTTTTACTGTAGCGAGCTTCCTGCCGGTTGGCACGGAGCTAAGAGGGGGGAATAAGCGCCGCTTGCGGTCGGTTGCCGCTTGGGGGCAAGCCTTTGCCACACCAACGGCACGCCTTTGCAGTTTGTCGCTAAAGCTTGGCCTCTTGCCGCCGATATCTCTTGTGAGATCGTGTGGAGGGCAAGCAATTGAACGCTTGGGTGTTGGGGTTGGTCAGCATATCAGTGAGTATGCAGTTACAGGCTGGGGTCACCGAATTTGGTGCCGGTCTGGATCAATCCGTCTGGCGTTTGACCTCCGATACCCAGATTGAGTGTCGCCTCGAGCATCCTATTCCCAACTGGGGAACGGGGGCTTTTGTCAGCCGCGCCGGGCGCAAGATCAACCTCGACTTCGAGCTCAAGGGCAAGCGGCCACAGGCCCAGACCCAGACGGTGAGTCTTGGCATCATGCCGCCGGTATGGCGCCCGGGGATTGCCGGGCGAGAAGTAAGCCAGCTGCGCTTCTATCAGCAGTTCGATGGGCTGGTGGAGGGGCAAACCGCCTGGACCATGCTCGACGAGCTGGAGGGGGGACGGATGCCGACCTTCCAGTATCGGGACTGGTATCGCCAGAACCGCGCGGTGCGAGTGTCCCTCTCGTCGGTTAACTTTCGGGTTAAATATCAGGCCTTTATAGACTGTCTGAGCGGGCTCTTGCCCTACAGCTTCAATGACATCGCCTTTAGCGTGCTTACCTACGACAAAAACAGCGATCAGCTCTCCATCCCCTCCAAGCGGCGGCTGGCGATGATCAGCGAGTTTATCAAGGCGGACAAGAGCATCGACGTGGTGGTGATAGACGCCTACAGCGACAGCTATGGCGGCCGCTGGCCGAACCTGAAACTCTCCGAGAAGCGGGCCGATGCCATCAAGAAGGTGTTTGTCGATCTGGGGATCGATCCCGGCAAGATCTCGGTGGAGGGGCATGGCGAGAAGCAGCACGTCGCCTCCAACGAAACGGAGCAGGGGCGAGCCAAGAACCGGCGGGTGGTGATCAGCATGGGGCGCAATGGCGAGATCTAGTGCTGTCCCCGGCAAAGAGGCATAAAAAAGAGCGCAGATGCGCTCTTTTTTGATCCTGCCATCCGGCAGCGGGAGTCGGGTAGCTTAGAAGTTGTCACCCAGGCCGGTACCGGCATCTTTCTTGGCGATCAGTTCAATCTTGTAACCGTCCGGATCTTCGACGAAGGCGATGACGGTGGTGCCACCCTTGACCGGGCCCGGCTCGCGGGTGATCTTGGCACCGGCGGCGCGCAGCGCTTCGCAGGTGGCATAGATGTCGTCTGCTTCCAGCGCGATGTGGCCATAGGCAGAGCCCAGTTCGTACTCGCTCACCCCCCAGTTGTAGGTCAGCTCGATCACCGCTTCATCCTTCTCGTCACCGTAACCGACGAAGGCCAGGGTGTACTTGTACTCGCTGTTCTCGCTCTTGCGCAGCAGCTTCATGCCAAGGACGCGGGTGTAGAAGTCGATGGAGCGTTGCAGATCGCCGACACGCAGCATGGTATGCAGAATTCTCATTGCTCAGTTCTCCGGGTTGGTGATGTGTACTGCTTTCAATCTCGGTTGCGAGGCCATCAGCTGTCGGGATAGACCTTCTCTTTGTATTCGCACAAGTCCTCGATGATACAAGAACCACAACGGGGCTTGCGAGCCAGACAGGTGTAACGCCCGTGCAGGATGAGCCAGTGGTGGACATCCAGCTTGAACTCGGCGGGTACCACTTTGAGCAGCTTCTCCTCCACCTGCTCCACGTTCTTGCCTACCGCAAAGCCAGTGCGGTTCGATACCCGGAAGATATGGGTATCGACGGCGATGGTGGGCCAGCCAAAGGCGGTGTTGAGCACCACGTTGGCGGTCTTGCGGCCGACGCCCGGTAGGGCTTCCAGCGCTTCGCGATTCTCCGGTACCTCGCCGCCATGGCGCTCCAGCAAGATGGCGCAGGTCTTGATGACGTTCTCGGCCTTGGTGTTGAAGAGGCCAATGGTCTTGATGTACTCCTTGAGCCCGTCCACCCCGAGACCCAGCATTGCCTGCGGGGTGTTGGCCACCGAATAGAGCTTGTCGGTTGCCTTGTTGACGCTGACATCGGTCGCCTGCGCCGAGAGCAGCACGGCGATCAGGAGTTCAAACGGCGAATTGAAGTTGAGCTCTGTGGTGGGGTGGGGATTGTTTTCCCGCAGTCGCTCGAGGATCTCTCTGCGTTTCTGGTTGTTCATGCCTTGCTTCCGATCATAGCTCGGTCGCCCGGACGCGGGCCGGGGCAACGTTGCAGTGGGCCACGGTAGCGGCCTGTTTGCGGTCCCGCCAGTCGTTGATGGCGTTCTTGGCTGCGATCAACAGCCCCAACCCGATAAAGCCGCCCGGCGGCAAAATCGCCAGCAACAGGCTGGCATCGGCGTGGAACAGCTCGATGCGCAGGGATTTGGCCCACTCGCCCAGCAGCAGCTCGGCGCCATCAAACAGGGTGCCCATGCCGATGAGCTCGCGCATGCCGCCCAGTACCAGCAGCACCAGGGTAAAGCCAAGGCCCATCATCAGGCCATCGAGGGCCGCCAGCAGCGGCGGATTCTTGGAGGCATACGCCTCGGCGCGGCCGATGATGACGCAGTTGGTGACGATCAGGGCGATAAAGATGCCGAGCGCCTGATAGAGGCCATAGGTGTAGGCGTTCATCAGCAGCTGTACGCTGGTCACCAGCGAGGCGATGATCATCACATAGACCGGGATGCGAATATCCTTCGGCACCCAGTTGCGCACCAGCGAGACGGCGAGGTTGGAGCAGACCAGCACCGCCATGGTGGCAAGGCCCAGCCCCAGCGCGTTGGTAAAGGTGGAGGAGACGGCGAGGGTCGGGCAGAGCCCCAGCACCTGCACCAGCGAGGGGTTGTTCTTCCACAGCCCCTGACTCATCAGCTCCTTGAGCTCGCCCTTGCGGCTTTCCAGCTCGGCAATCGGGGCTGCGCCCGTTTCAATCTGTTCCATCTGGTTCATGATGGTTCGACTCCGTTAGTTCGCCGCCAGACAAGCCGGGGCGTTGCTGAGCAGTTCGGGTTGCTCCTGCTGCAGTTTCAGCAGGTTCTTCACCGCCTTGACCACGGCTCGCGGGGTGATGGTGGCGCCGGTAAAGGCATCGAATTCACCGCCATCCTTCTTCACCGCCCACTGGGGCTCGTTGTCATGGGTCAGGAATTTTCCGGCAAAGCTGTTGATCCAGTCCGATTTCTTCAGCTCGATCTTGTCACCCAGGCCCGGGGTCTCGTTGTGAGCGAGCACGCGCACGGCGGTGATGGAGCCCTTGGCATCAAAACCCGCCACGATGCGGATCGCCCCGCTGTAGCCATCCGGCGCGATCGCCTCCAGCGCATAGCCGGTCACCACGCCATTCTTGCTGGCGGTATAGAGGGCTTGCGGCTGATCGCTGCCCAGATACGTCCTGCTGGTCACCTGCTTGCAGCTGGCCACCAGATCGTTGTCATAGCTCCCCTCTGGCAGCAATACCGAGAGGGTCTGCTGCTTCTCCAGCTGTTGCTGGTGGGCGATTTTATCCTTGGTCAGCTCGTTGGTCAGTACCACCAGCGCGGTACAGCCCAGCGCGAACATCGCCAGAATAAGGCCGTTCTTGCGCATGCTCTTTAACATGTCCGGGCTCCGTCAGCTGTGATGGGGGAAAAGGGCAGAAACATCATTGGCGACGGGCTCCATACACTTTCGGGCGAGTCAGGCTGTCAATAAAGGGTACGCAAAGGTTGGCCAGCAGCACGGCGAAGGCGAACGCATCGGGATAGCCGCCAAAGCGGCGAATGATGTAGACCAGCACGCCAATCAGCACGCCATAGACCAGTCGGCCACGCGGTGTGGTGCAGGCGCTGACCGGATCGGTGGCGATAAAGAAGGCCCCCAGCATAGTCGCGCCGCTAAAGAGATGGAACATGGGCGTGGCAGTCGCATCCGGGCTCACCAGATAGCCGATGGTGGAGGCCGCCAGCAGGGCACCGAGAATCGCGGTGGGAATGCGCCAGTTGATCACCTTCTGTTGCAGCAGGAACAGGCCGCCCAGCAGATAGCCGAGGTTGACCCAGCTCCAGCCGATGCCGCCCCAACCCTCGAATAGCGGGCCGCTCAGGATCTCGCCTGTGGTGAGCCCCTGGGTCAGACCGGTTTTCAGGGTATCGAGCGGGGTCGCCATGGTGAGACCATCCACCCCCTGCTTGAGCTGGGCCATGCTGTAGCCGTCGAGGCTAAAGCCGGTGAAGATCACCGACGCCGCATCACCAAAGCCGAGGCTGTAGGCGCGCACGCTCTCCGGCGGTAGCCAGCTGGTCATCTGCACCGGGAAGGAGACCAGCAGCAGCACATAGGCGACCATGGCCGGGTTGAACAGGTTCTGGCCCAGTCCGCCGTAAAGGTGTTTGGCGACAATGATGGCAAAGGCCGTGCCCACCACCAGCATCCACCACGGCAGCAGCGGCGGCAGGGAGAGACCGATCAGCACGGCGGTGAGCGCCGCACTGCCATCCATCAGGGCAGGCTTGATAGCGCGGCCACGGAGCTTGAGCACCAGCGCCTCGCACAGCAGCGCAGTGACCAGCGCCAGCAGGATCTGGATAAAGGAGCCCCAGCCGAAGAACCAGGTCTGGGCCAGCAAGCCCGGCACGCAGGCCAGGATCACCAGCAGCATCAGGGTTCGGGTCTGTTTGCGGTTATGGGCAAACGGCGCAGTCGCAATATTGAACATGAGTCTGTCGATTACCTTGTGATTGTTCGGTCGGCTGACGGTGCATCTTCCGCGGCAGTTTCTGCGGCTCTGGCCGCCTCGGCCGCCAACTTCTTCGCCTTGGCGCGGGCCACGGCGGCTGCAATGGCCGCTTTTTTCGGATCAACCGGGGCATCAGCCGCAGGGGCGCTCGCTTCAGGCGCGGCAGTGACGGCAAGTGGTTGCTCACTGCTGGCTGCATCGCTTTGCATCGGCTCGGCCGGTGCGCGCTCACCCTCAGTTCCGGCTCTATCTACCTGAGTAGCGGCACTTTCTACCTCAGCATCGGCATTTTCTACCTCAGCACTGGTATTTGCGCTCTGCTGGGCCAGCTTTTTGGCCTTGGCACGGGCGATGGCAGCGGCGATAGCGGCCTTCTTGGGATCGACCGCTTCGCTTGCAGCCGTATCGCTTTGGCTGGTGGTTACTTCGCTCTTGGCTACCGCCACGTCGCGGGTCTCCACTCTGGCAGCTGGCTCACTCTGCGCGCCTTCAGCACCGGCACTTTCGCCCTGCTGGGCCAGTTTTTTGGCCTTGGCTCGGGCGATGGCTGCGGCGATAGCGGCTTTCTTGGGATCGACCGCTTCGCTTGCTGCCGTATCGCTGTGGCTGGTGGTTACTTCGCTCTTGGCTAGCGCCACGTCGCAGGTCTGTGCGCTGGCAGCTGGCTCACTCTGCGCATCCTCAGCACCGGCACTCTCGCCCTGCTGGGCCAGCTTTTTGGCCTTGGCACGGGCAATGGCAGCAGCGATAGCGGCTTTCTTGGGATCAATCGCTTCGCTGGCCGCAGATGGCGCATCGCTTTGGGTGGCAGCTGTTTCGCTGGTGTCAGCATTTGCAGTCAGATCGCCTTCAGCGCTGTCACTCTGCTGGGCCAGCTTCTTGGCCTTGGCACGAGCGATGGCGGCAGCAATTGCAGCTTTCTTGGGATCGACAGGGGCGTCATTTTGCGTGTTGACCTCGGCTGCCGTGCCGTTGGCTGCGCTTACCGGCTCGCCACTGGCTTCGGCCTTTTTGGCTTTGGCCCGGGCGATGGCTGCGGCAATCGCTGCTTTTTTCGGATCAACCTCTGCCTTTTGTTGATCAGCATCTACTACCGCAGGGGCAGCAGCGGTTTCGGCAGCCACAGGCTCGGCGCTATCGCCAGCCTGAGCGGCTTTCTTGGCCTTGGCGCGGGCCAGTGCGGCGGCGATGGCCGCTTTCTTGGGATCGCTGGCGGGGTCAATCGCCTCAGCGGATTGTGGCGCAGCGGCGGCAGTGTCGCTGTTTGCGCTCTCTGCCTGCTTGGCGGCGCGGCGCGCCTCCGCTTCCCGTTTGCGGGCTTCGCGGGCGGCGATCACGGCGCTATTGTCAGGCAAGCCCTCGGCGGTGGCGGCAATGGCAGTGATGGGGGCATCCTGCTTGGCCTTGATGCGGGCGAGGGCGGCTGCCACCGGATCTTCGCCGCCTGCGGCCGTCATGGTCTGACGGCGCTGGGCGGCGGCTTCGGCATGGCGCGCTTCGCGGGCCGCTTTCTCCCGCTCGAAACGGGCCTGCTTGGCCTCGAAACGCTGCTTGGCGCGCTCGGCCTTCTCGGCCTCGGCACGGGCTTCGCGAATGTCGTCTTTGGCGATCTTGTAGTACTGCACCAGCGGGATCTCGCTCGGGCATACCCAGGCGCAGGCACCGCACTCGATGCAGTCCATCAGGTTGAGCTTCTCGGCCTTGTCATACTCCTTGGCCCGGCTGTACCAGTAGAGCTCTTGCGGCAGCAGAGTGGCCGGGCAGGCATCGGCGCAGGCGCTGCAACGGATGCAGGGCTGCTCCGGGCCGGGGGCGGGCAGCTCGGCCTGCGTCGGCGCTAGCAGGCAGTTGGTGGCCTTGACCACCGGCACCATGGCGTGGGGCAGGGTAAAGCCCATCATGGGGCCACCCATGATCACCCGCTGCTCCGCTTCCGGTTGCAGTTCGAAACGCTGCAACAGCCAGCGCACCGGCGTACCGAGGCGCACCCAGGCGTTGCCGGGCTTTTTGAAGCTGTCGCCGGTGAGGGTGACGATCCGCTCGATCAGCGGTTCGCCGTCGATGATGGCGCGCTTGATGGCAAACACGGTGGCGACGTTGAGCACCATGATGCCGATATCGACCGCGCGGCCGCCTTTGGGCACCTGACGGCCGGTGAGCAGCTCGATGGTCTGCTTGGCTCCGCCCGAGGGGTACTTGGTCGGTACCGTCTTGACCAGCACATCTTCATCGGTGGCGTGGCGGGTCAGCTGCTCGATCGCCTCTGGCTTGTTGTCTTCCACCCCGATCAGGGTCAGCTTGGGCTTGAGCAGGTGTTTGAGCACCCGGATGCCATCCATGATCTCGTCGGCATACTGCTGCATCAACCGATCGTCGGTGGTGATATAGGGTTCGCACTCCAGCCCGTTGACGATCAGGATCTCGGTGAGTTGACCGCGGCCGTCGAGTTTGCTGTGGGTGGGGAACACGGCGCCGCCAAGGCCCGCCACCCCCGCCTGCTGGATGCGCTCGAGCAGCTCGCCCCGCTCCAGATTCCAGTAATCGGCTTTGCCATTGCGCTCGCCCCACTCATCCTCCCCATCCGGGGTGAGGATGACGCAGAGATCGCCGAGTCCGGAGGGGTGGGCAACCGTGTGGTTGCCAATCTCGGTGATGGTGCCCGAGGTGGAGGCATGGACAGGCACGACCCGCCCCTTGGCATAACGGGTCAGCGGCTGACCCTTCTTGACCTTGTCGCCCACCTGCACCAGCAGATCGCCGGCGGGGCCTGCGTGCTGGCGCAGCGGAATGATGAGGCGCGGCGGCAGACCGGCGTCTACCACCGGGCTCTGGCTTGATTGCAGCTTGTTGTCGGCGGGGTGAATGCCACCGTGAAAGTCCCAGAGCGTGCCGGCTTTGATACGTTCGAGTAAGGAATGCATGGTTGCTCCGCTGTTTATTCCACTATCTTGACCGGAATCTTGCCCGGAACATGCACGTTATTGAGGTCCCACTTCCAGTTATCGACCGTGGTGGGCACCGGGATCATCTCGATGCAGTCGGTCGGGCAGGGATCGACACAGAGATCGCAACCGGTGCACTCGTTGGCAATCACGGTGTGCATCGCCTTGGTGGCGCCGACGATGGCATCCACCGGGCAGGCCTGAATGCACTTGGTGCAGCCGATGCACTGATCTTCGTGGATAAAGGCGACCTTTTTGACCGGCACGGCGGCCTCGTCACTGCCCCCCAGCGGCTGGGGCTCGACTCCCATCAGATCGGCAATCTTGCGCATGGTGGCCTCGCCACCGGGCACGCACTTGTTGATCTGATCGCCGTTGGCGAGCGCCTCGGCGTAGGGTTTGCAGCCGGGATAGCCGCACTGGCCACACTGGGTCTGGGGCAGCAGGGCATCGAGCTGATCGACGATGGGGTCTGCTTCCACATGAAACTTGACGGCGGCAAAGCCCAGGATAATCCCGAACGCCAGCGCCAGCAGGGTGAGCACCAGAATGGCAAAGAGAATATGGATCATGGTTATATCTTGATAAGGCCGGTAAAGCCCATAAAGGCCAGCGACATCAGACCGGCGGTGATCATGGCAATCGACACCCCGCGAAACGGGGCGGGCACATCGGCGGCGACCAGACGCTCGCGCATGGCGGCAAACAGGATCAACACCAGCGAGAAGCCGGTGGCGGCGCCAAAGCCGTAGATCACACTCTGGATAAAGTCGTGTCGCTCATTGATGCTGAGCAGCGCCACCCCGAGCACCGCGCAGTTGGTGGTGATGAGGGGCAGGAAGATCCCCAGCAGGCGGTAGAGGGTCGGGCTGCTCTTGCGCACCACCATCTCGGTAAACTGCACCACCACGGCGATCACCAGAATAAAGGCGAGGGTGCGCAGATAGGCGATATCCAGCGGCAGCAGGATATAGTGCTCCACCAGATAGGAGCTGGCACTGGCGAGGGTCATCACGAAGGTGGTAGCCAGCCCCATGCCGATGGCGGTTTCCAGCTTGCCGGAGACCCCCATAAAGGGGCAGAGGCCGAGGAATTTCACCAGCACGAAGTTGTTAACCAGCACGGTGCCGATCAATAAAAGCAGGTACTCAGTCATCAATTACCGTCACTGAAAGTCGGGTTATCGGGGGTTGAAGGCGGGCGGTATTATCTGACGTTAGGGCCAGTTAAACAACCGCAAGGCCGCATGGTTATTATGCAACTGGATAATTTAGACGGGGTTTTGGGCGAGAATCCGGTGGGTTTTGCGTCATATCACCCACCGGGTGAGAAGCCTTACTAACCAACAGCCAGTTTGGCGGCCTCTTTCCACATAAATGGCGGCATCGGAGTAGTGAGACGCCATTTAATGTTCATCGGTTGGCTGCCAGTGTGGGATACGTACTCCACCTCACCAAAGTTCACAAAGCCAAGGGTGCGGCCAAATTCATCTTTGCTCTGCTCGCGGACGAACAAAAACAAGCGCTTACCTTCTGCTCTGTGGTTTATGTAACTCAGCCCCTTGCCCCGTTCTGGGCGAGCGCTGTTTTGGCTCTGCCAATGAAACAGCGACTCGTTGATGGCGTAGTCGTGATAACGGGTAGTGGGGGAGAAGTGCTGTTCCGTTTTGTTCAAGGTCACGAACAGCAACTCGATATTTTGCTCTGCGATGACATAGACCCCTTCGCGAGCCGTGGGTTGCTGCGCGAAGGTGGTCGCGCCAAAGCCAACCAGCACCTGCTCTCTGGCATAGCGAGCATGCAGTTGCAGCGGATTACCGGGAAGGTTTGGCATGGCGCTTTGTTCGTGTTGCACCCGGTTGATCAGCATGGGCAACAGATCTGCCAGCTCGGCCCTTAATTCAGGTTGATTGAGTTGTTTCAGGCTGTGCGCCAAGGAGCTAAAGCCAGCAGTGGGGCCGCTTTGTTGCCAGAAGTCGTAATGGCACATCAAGGCCATGCGTGCATCGTGCTCGGCCGTTAAGGTAAATGCGTCTGCCACCAAGGTTTGTAAGAATTTCAAGTAATGGAGCGCATCACAGCCCAATAGCCGGGTTTTGATGGCCCGGGTGTAGAGGGTGGATAGTTTCTCATCGCTCATTTCAGAAATGGTATGGTTGCTAGCCTGTTTGACCAAGGCGCTCCAATTGCCGCGCTTGTAGATCTCCTCAAGGCTGATGTGAGGGTAGAACTTCAAAAAGTTCGCCAGCGTCAGCGGTAAATCACAATCCAGTGAGAAACGGCGGATCAGGCCCATGAGGCATGAGGTATTGAGGGTCGCCTTTTTGATATTGCTCAGAATTAACTCTTGGGTTTGTTTTGAGAGTTCGATGCGGCAGCCCAAGGGGGCGTGAGGGAAGCCCTGTTTGATTTCGTGGCTGATCGCCTTGTTGGTTTTGCCCACCAGTGCCCGGAATTTCTGGGCAAAGTCATACTCCGCACGGGCATTGCCAACAAAGTCCAACACGGTGCAGCACTCTTTATCGCTCGCCAGCCGCAGGCCGCGCCCTAATTGCTGTAAGAAGATGGTGAGGCTTTCCGTTGGTCGTAAAAACAGCAAGGTATCGACTTCCGGGATATCAACCCCTTCGTTGAAGATGTCCACCACGCAGAGAATATTGATAACCCCAGTGCGCAAATCTTGTTGTTTACTATGCCGCTCGTCTCGATTATCGCTGGTGAGGATGTCAGCCTTGATGCCCTTCAATAAAAATGCCTTGCACATAAAGTCGGCATGTTCACGGCTCACACAAAATGCCAGCGCTTTGATCTTGGTAATATCGGTGACGATCTCATTGAGGCTCTGGACTATTTTCTGTACCCGCTGCTGATTGTGGGTATAGATATTGGTGAGCTCAGTGATGTCATAACGGCCATTTTTCCAAGCCACTTGGCGCAAGTCAGTATCATCATCGATACCAAAATATTGGAACGGACAGAGATGGCGACGATTGATAGCCTCGGGCAAGCGTATCTCTGCTGCGATGACACCACAAAAGTCGGCAAGAATATCACTGCCATCATGGCGCTCTGGCGTTGCGGTTAATCCCAACAAAATGTGAGGTTCAAAAGCGGCGAGCAGACCGCGATAACTGGCCGCCGCAATATGGTGAACCTCATCGATGACGATGTAATCGAAATAGTCTGGGCTAAGACGTAAATTAGCCAGCTGGTTATTCAAGGATTGCACCGAGGCAAATAGCTGACGGTAGTGGGTTGGCACGGCACCGCCGACCAAGAGTTCGCCAAAATTGGATTGCTTGAGCACTCCGCGGTATGAGGCCAATGCTTGGCGCAAGATCTCCTCTTTGTGGGCGACAAACAGAAACTTGGCATCGGGTTTGGTTTTCAAAAAACGCGCAAAATCAAAGGCGGATATCAGGGTTTTCCCTGTACCGGTAGCCGCTACCACCAAGTTACGAAAGCGCTGATGTAAAGCGCGTTCCATCGCCAATTGTTCAAGGATCTCCAGTTGATGGGGAAACGGCGTGATATCAAAGAAATAGGCAGGGCTATTTTTGTCCCCATCCCCACGGGCCTCTTGCAGCGCATGCTGCAATTTTGTACGGCTTTCGAGCTTGCCATCAAACAGCTCAAAATCATCGGATTCCCAATAGGTTTCAAAGGTACTCAGGGATTTCTCGATAATATGCGGGATCTCTTGCGAGGTGATTTTTAGGTTCCACTCCAAGCCGCTGGTGAGGGCAGAGTGAGAGAGATTGGAGGAGCCTATATAGCCGGTATGAAAGCCGGTATTCCGGCAAAAGAGATAGCTCTTGGCATGCAACCGCTCGCGCTGGGTGTTATAGCTGAGTTTGACTTCGGTATTTGGGAGACTAGCTAAAAATTCAACTGCCTTGGCGTCGGTCGCCCCCATATAAGAGGTAGTAATTACTTTTAATTGGCGGCCGCTGCGAGTGAACTCTTCCAGCTCATGACGGAAAATCCGGATACCTGCCCATTTGATAAATGAGACCAGCCAGCAGATGCTATCTGCCGATAATATTTCCCGTTTAATCTCCGACTCCATCGACAAACCCGCATTGCTGCCACAAAACAGTTCGCTCTGAGTGAGACCTGTCAGAGGGAAAATATCCTCGGCATATTGCTTTAAATTGGCGGAAATGGGGTTATCCAACTGGTAGAGCGCTGTCAGAATTTTTCCCTGACTATCGATGAGGTTCTCGCTAATAAAGTCTGGGTCTTGTGTGCGATCCTTTAGCCAAAGCAATAACTGGTTAGCCAGCTCAATCTGCCGTTGCAGCTGATCCTCTCCAGTTACCGAACCAACCGCATATTCCAAAACCCGGCTCAGAAATCTGGATAACCAAACTGCCGCTTCGGCAGGCTCAAGTTGGCGTTCCCCCACGTAAAAGTGCTCGCGGTCGAGTCGAGATGTCAGCAGTTGAGTAATGAGCTGTTCATAAATACCGCATTGTTGCATCGCACTTTAGCCTTGAACGTTGTACATGAGGGTGGCGAGAAGAGTATCATTTTTTCCAACCAAATCAGTAAGCTGTTGTCGTCTGTTACTCGTTTGAAAATCGCTCCGGTTTTCGTGATACAGCCCGACAGTGACAACCACAGGGAGGTGGTGATGGATCCGGTTTCCTATCTTTTTTCGGCTTATCTCAATCTGGTACAGCAGCAGGTTGCGGATATCTATGGCACCGAGGCCAAGACGCTGGTGGTGCAGTATGAGGGGGAGTCGGTCCCGTTCTCTTTTCAGCTGTGGCAGATCCAGCAGCCGAGCGTTTGCCGTCCTTATGAGCAAGATGTGCGGCGCTTTAGCCAGTGCACGGTCAAGGCGTCCGCCCTGTTTCACAAGCTGTGCGACGACCTGACCCGGCAGGATGACAGCAGTTGGCAACTGTCCAAATTTCGCACCATGTACTGCTCGGCTGCCGTCAGTTATCGGCCGATGATTGCAGAGATTGGGGATGCCAAGCAGAGTCCTGCCAAGCTGGCGGAGCGCGCCTGCAATCAGGCGATTCTGGCTGCGATGGACAGTGACGATGAAGCCCTGCTGGCCCAGCGGAATAAAGCGTGCGCAGCGGTGCAGTAACGCGAATTTATTTGACCAGATCATTTGCGCTCGCTTTGCGCGTCACGGCACACATGGGCTCTCTCTTGCCGGGTAAGATGGGGTTGCCCGCCGTGGCGACGACAGTCGGATGTTTGCGGGTATATGCCGGTCACATCAGCCAGATCACCACCAGGAGGTAACCATGATCAGCCATATCGACCATCTGGTATTGACGGTCAGCGATATCGAACGGGCCGTGGCGTTTTACAGTTCGGTGCTCAATATGGAGGCCATTACCTTCGGTGCGGGGCGCCGGGCGGTGGGGTTCGGCAACCAGAAGATCAATCTGCAACTGCTTGGGCAGGAGCCGCGCAATCGGGCGCAGGTGGGATCGGGGGATGTCTGCCTTATCACCCGCTGGCCGCTGGAGCAGGTGATGGCCCAGCTTGCCTGCCACGGGGTGGAGATTGTCGAGGGGCCTGTGACCAAAAGCGGTGCCTGCGGGCCGATAGAATCTGTCTATTTTCTCGATCCAGACCAGAACCTGATAGAAGTGAGCATTTATCCCTGAGCCCACCAAGCCATCACCCCCATCGCATCATCAATAGAAAGGGGCCGTCAATTGACGGCCCCTTTCTCGTATCGCTATAGCGCCAAGCACGTCGGCCGCTTGGTCGATGTGGCAGAGACGCCCTAGAAAGGCGCGCTGCTCTCGTCGCTCTCCTGTAAAAACTGCTCCACTTCTGCCTTATAGGCCGCATCAGGTTGACCGCTGCTGGCAGGGGTTACGGCTGCAGACCGAGCCACGGGAGGGGCGGTGAGGGTCTCCATTACCCGCTGCTGCAGATAGGGGTAGAAGGGGTTGGAGGAGGTGCGGGTGAGGGCGCCGGGGTTGACGATCAGCACGCCGCGCTCGCCACGCAGGGCCAGACCGCCGAGATTGATGCCGTATTGCTCCCGCTGCTGCGGGCGCGCCGCCATGCCATAGAGGGGGTCGTCCATCGGGAAGGGGAGCGCCACATGGGAGAGGGAGTAGATCTCCTTGGGATAGTCGATGCCCAGCGGGCGGACCTGCTCAGGCTGGTCTGCACTGGCCAGCGTTCTGGCCTGGGTTGCGGGGGAGGTTGGCTCGACATTGCCCACCACGGTGAAGCGATAGTGCTCGGGGGCGTTTGGCAGCAAGCGGTGCAGCGCCAGCTCGGAGGCCGAGCTCATCAGCGGGCCAAACAGGGTGCTGCGGTTGATATCAAACAGCACCAGTTCGCTGCCGTTGGCCGGCAGGTAATGGTAGAGATCGGCAATGATGGATCGGGTGCTGACGGTGTAGTCCATCACCGACTGGAAGGTGAGGGCGGGGGGAAACGCCGCCAGCTCGCCACTGGCGGCCAGCTGGCGCACCTGCTGCTGGATGGCGTGGGTCAGGCGATAGGACTGGCGTGCGCCGTTGACCGGAAACGAGTTGTACTTGAACGGGTTGAACTCCGGCATGGTGTCGAGCCAGGCGGCGCTGGCAAAGGCGGGCAGCAGGGCAGGGACGGCCTTGAGCCCGGCGAAGCGGGCAAAGCGGGTCACCCCGATCATCGGGGAGATCAGCACCAGCCGATCCGGTTTTGCCAGCGCACCGCTCGGGTCAGCCAGCGCATCGAGCGCATATTTTACCGCCAGCGCACCGCCGTTGGAAAAGCCCACCAGATGCAGCGGCCGCTTGCCCGGCACCAGCAATCTGGCCTCTCGCACCGCCAGTCGGGTGGCGGCCAGCCAGATCTCCCAATCCACATCCACGAGGCCAGCGGGCACGGTGCCGTGGCCGGGGATCCTCAGTCCCAGCGCGATAAAGCCTTGCTGCTGATAGCGTCTGGCCAGATGGCGCAGGCTGTAGGGGGAGTCGGTCAGCCCGTGCAGCAGCACCGCCACCCCTTTGACTTCCCCCTCGGGACGCAGCAGGTAGGAGCGGTTCCAGTTCTGCTGAAAGCGGGCGGGATTGATGGGGGCGTCCTGATAGTAGCGATTGCTGGCCAGTTGCTGCTCGGGCGGCGTCTTGGCGACTACCTCGGTGGCTACCAGCTCGAACAGCTCTGCTTCGCGGGCCAGATAGGCTTGCCAGTCGCTGCTGTCGAGCTCATCGGCGCTGAGTTCGGGGGGCACCACTGTGTGCCACAGCTGCAGCGGCGCTGCCTGCCAGGCGAAGTAGGCGATCACCGCCCATGCGGTCAGCAACAGCAGCAACAGGGTCAGCAGAGCACGGCGAACAAGGCGGCGAGTGTGAGCCAGCATGGTGCAATCCTTGGCGATAGGGGTGGGGCCGCCTTTGGGCGGGCGAGTTCGGCGCAGCACATTGGGCGCTGCCAATCGGCTTAAAGCCTAATGGAAACAAGGTGATATGTATAGTTGATGGCGTTCGTCCGCGCTGGCTGTGGGCGCCTGATCCTGCCGTTGGCATCAGGCTGGCCGTTCGAAGGTTGCATCGCGGGCCATCTGGCGGCGTGAACTTGTCCGCGGATGCCCGCTTGGGCGCTGCGACCTTGCAACTATCTGCCCCTGAGAGGGGGCAATTATGCTACTGTAGCGGCGTTTTTTGATGGATAAGCTGGCATTGGCCTTTTTTGAAGATGGAATGGTATGCAGAACTTTGACGTAGTGAATTGGCTGATGCAGCAGACAGCCTCTCCGGCGCAGCCGGAACAGGCGATGGCACAACCGGGCGCGGCCCAGAACCTGTGGCAGGTGACCCATGCTGGCTAACGAATCCATGCGTCTGAACAAATACATCAGCGAGAGCGGCATCTGCTCGCGCCGCGAGGCCGACCGCTTTATCGAGCAGGGCCACGTCTTTATCAACGGCAAGCGCGCCGGGATTGGCGATCAGGTACAGGTTGGCGATCTGGTCAAGGTGAATGGTCAGGTGATCGAGCCGCGCGAGGCGGACAGTCTGGTGCTGATCGCCCTCAACAAGCCGGTGGGCATCGTCAGTACTACAGAGGCGGGCGAGAAGGACAACATCGTCGATTTCGTCAACCACAGCACCCGGGTCTTTCCCATCGGGCGGCTCGACAAGGATTCGCAGGGTCTGATCTTCCTCACCAACCACGGCGATCTGGTCAACAAGATCCTGCGGGCGGGTAACGATCACGAGAAAGAGTATCTGGTGACCGTCGACAAGCCGGTGACCGACGAGTTTGTGCGCGGCATGGCGGCCGGGGTACCGATCCTCGGTACTGTGACCAAGAAGTGCAAGGTGAAGAAAGAGGCGCCGTTCGTCTTTCGCATCACCCTGGTGCAGGGGCTTAACCGCCAGATCCGCCGCATGTGCGAACACTTCGGTTTTGAAGTGACCAAGCTGGAGCGCATCCGCATCATGAATGTCAGCCTCAAGGGGCTGCCGGTGGGCGAGTGGCGCGATCTCACCGACGACGAGCTGATCGATCTGTTCAAGCTGATTGAGGACTCCTCCTCCGAGGTGAAACCGGCCAAAGGCGACAAACCCAAGGCGGCCAAGGCTCCTGCGGCGCAAAGCGCCAAACCGGGGCAGGGCAAGAAGCCGCGCCGCGATGATGATCACGAGATTGGCGGTCGCCCCAATGTGCCGGGCCCGGAAGCCTTCGAGAAGAAGCTGCCGGTGGGCAAGGGTGGCGCGGGCAAAGGTGCTGCCAACAAGGGCGGCGCTGGCAAAGGAGCACCCAAGGGTGGCAAACCGGCCGCAGGCAAGCCGCGCACCGCTAACACAGGACGGCAGAAGAAGGGGCGCTGAGTTGTCCCTCTGAGTGGCGTCAGCCTCGTCTTGTGATCCTCAACACTGCTATCCCCAACACACCGGCCTCAGGCCGGTGTGTTGTTTTGGGCCGCAGAGCTGGTTGGGAGGGGCGCCGAGATGGTCGGCTCGCTGGCGGTCGGTAACCGCATGACGCGGGGGTAGTGGCGCGGGTCGAGGCGCACTACCAGCAGGCTCATCAGCAGCAATCCTCCCAGTTGCCACTGCCAGGCGGCTGCGAAGTTGCCCACATAGTGATAGAGCCGCGCCGCCACCCAGGGGCCGGTGGCCGCCAGCATAAAGCCAAACCCCTGCATCAGGGCGCTCAAGGTGCCCGCGCGGCGCGGGTCGGGCAGGTGATCGAGCGCAATCACCATGATCAGCGAAAAACTGCCGCCAAGGCCTGCGCCGCACAGCATGCACCAGAGCATGGGGGCCGCCTGTGGCGCTAGCCAGAGACCGCCAAATCCCGCCAGCTGCATGGCGATGGCAAGGCCCATCCACGGCCGCCGATCCATCTTGCGTGCCGCCAGCAGCGGCAGGCCGAGGCCGCTGGCAGTCTGGGCCAGCGCCAGCCAGGCGACCAGCTCGCCCGCCTGCGCGGCGCTCCAGCCCTGCGCCATATAGGCGGGGGCCAGCCAGGCCACGACGATGCCGTAGCCGCTGTTGATGATGCCAAAGCAGACGATCAGCAACCAGCTGCGGGGCAAGGTGATCAGCCGCTGTTCGCCGTGGAGAATGGCGACCGCGGCGGCCCGTGGCAGACGCACTTTCCACCCCAGCCAGCCGAGGGCCAGCAGCAGCGGCAGGCTCCAGAGCGCCAGCGCCCGCGACCAGTCGAGGCTCGCCGCCAGCCGTGGCGTGAGACTGGCCCCCAGCGCCCCGCCCCCCATCATGCAGGCGGAGAAGATCCCCATCACCAGCGGCACCTTGTGGGCGAAGGCCTGCTTGATAAGGGCGGGCAGCACTCCCTGCACCAGTGCCGAACCAAGGCCGCAGAGCGCCGCGCTGGCGATCAGCAAGGCGCCGCTTTGGGCATCGAAGCGCATGGCGCTGCCAATGCCGAGCAGCAGCAGGGCCAGCCCCAGCAGAGTGGTGGCACTGGCAAGGCTGCGTAGGCGCGGGGTGAGCAGCACGCCGACCCCGATCAGCCAGAGCGGCAGCAGGGTGAGCCAGGCGAGGGTGTCCATCCCCAGCGCCAGACGCTGGTCAATGGCTTGGGCCAGCGGGCCGATGGCGGTAAGAAAGGGGCGCAGATTAAGGCCAATCAGGATCACCAGCACCAGCAGGGCCGTCTGGCCTGCGGGATGATCCGCATTTCGTTGATTCATCGGGTGCTGTTTCCGGTTCTGGGAGAAACAGGGAGCATTCGGGACGCGGAGTCATCGGGGCTGAACATGGCAGATCACCGTCAAAGGAGGCAAAAACGCCAGCCTAGCTGGCTCGAAAGTCATTTGGAAATTAAATGATAGAATGGAGTTAAGTGGTTTTGTAAATGGAGTGCCCCATGCTGGATCCCCTGTTACTGCGCAGTTTTGTCGCCATTATCGACACCGGCAGCTTTACCCGCGCCGGTGAACGGGTCCATCTGACCCAATCCACCATCAGCCAGCAGATCCGCCGCCTTGAGCAGCAGCTTGGCTGCCCGCTGCTCGATCGTGCTGGCCGTCAGGTGGTGGCGACGGCGGAGGGGGAAAAATTGCTGGGGCTGGCCCGCCGCATTCTGGCGCTGCTGGCACAGGCCGAGGAGCAGGTGAGCGAGGGGAGCGTGTCCCTCAGCCTCGGGGTGCCGGAGGATTTTGCCGCAGGCGCCATTACCCCGGTGCTGGCCGCTTTTGCCCGCGACTACCCCGAGGTACGGTTGGAGGTGCAAAGTGGCCTGAGCCACGAGATCTGGCAGCGCTTCGAGGCGGGAGAGCTGGATCTGGCGCTGGTCAAGCAGACTCGGGGAAAGGGTTCGCCCCTTGCCAGTTGGCGCGAGCCGCTGGTGTGGGTCGACAGTCGCGACTGGCCCGCACGGGAACGGGATCCGCTGCCGCTGGTCGCCTTCCCGAGCGAAGGGCTCTATCGGCGGCAGATGACCGAGGCGCTCGATGGCCTCGGTCGTCGTTGGCGTATCGCCTATGTCAGCGCCAGCCTCGCCAGCTTGCAGGGGGCGGTGAGTGCGGGCATTGGCGTGAGCTTGCTGCCCAAACGGTTGATGCCCGCCGATCAGCTGGCCCTGACCCAGTGGCCCAAGGTGGCGCCGGTGGAGCTGGCCCTCCATGCCGGGGGAAGCGGGAGCGAACCGCTCAGACGCCTGAGTTCGGCCCTGATCGCCCTCTGTGACGAGGTGATGGGGCCGCAGTGAGTGGCCTATGTGGGGAAAAACTTCTGTGGGGAAAAACTGACGTCGGCAAGATAAGGCGGAAAAAGTGCGGGGGGATCAGTGATCCTTCCCCTCCGCCAGCTTGCGCTCGTAGTCATTTTTTACGATGGCCAGCGCCGCCAGCACCAGTGCGGGGGCCAGCTGGTTGGTCTCCAGCAGTTCAATCAGATCCACCGCGAGTTTCACCTCGGGCGGGGCAGTTTCTAGTGACATGGGCAGGGTTCCGGTTGCGGGAAGAGGGGGGATTATACAGGGGCGCCGCCGTTGGCCGAAAGCGCCCCGCTCTATCGGGCAGGGGAATCACCAAGGTCAGAGGTGCTGGCGCATCTCCTTGTCGATCTCCTCGCGCAGGGCGATCAGCTTTTTGGCGTACTGCTGCAACTGCAGATCGCTCTCGCTTACTGGCTGCCACTGGGGCACCGGGGTCGGCTTGCCGTGCTCATCCATCGCCACAAAGATGATGATGCAGTGGGTGGTTTTGTGGCGCTCGGTCTCGGTGGGGTGGCGGCTGTAGACATCCACCGCCAGATGCATGCTGGTGGTGCCGGTATGGATCACCTGGGCGTGAACCTCCACCAGCTGGCCAATCTGGATGGGGCGCAAAAAGCGGATACCCCCCACATAGACGGTCACCGCATAGCCGCCGCACCAGCCAGCGGCGCAGGCATAGCCCGCCTGATCGATCCACTTCATCACCATGCCGCCGTGTACCTTGCCGCCGAAATTGACGTCGGAGGGTTCGGCCAGAAATTGCAGGGTCAGTTCGCGATTGGGCACAGTTACATCCTTATTGCCTGAAGAGTTTCCCTGAGCTTTGCCCCATCGGCCTGCCCGGTCAAGGGTTCATCCCCGATTCAGGGGGGCGGGGTCACTATCTGGCTCTATTCATCCCGATTTCACTTTTTTGACCCGCAGGAGTGACACCATGAAACAGATGCTGGAACAGTTGCTGGGGGCTGGCAAAGGCTGGCTCAACGAAGGCGGAGACAAGCGCAAGGGGCAGATGCAGGGAGCGCTGGCCGGCGGCGCGCTCGGTCTGCTGCTGGGCAATAAAAAAGTGCGCAAATATGGTGGCAAGGCCGCTGCCGTGGGCGGCGCCGCAGCCCTTGGCGGGCTGGCCTACAAGCTCTATCAGGATTGGCAGGCCCAGCAGGCGGCACCGGCCCAGCCCACCCATCCCATCAGTGGGCTGGAAGGCAATGCGCTGGATGCCCGCGCGGCGCTTTTGGTGCGCGCCATGGTGGCTGCGGCCCGAGCCGATGGCCATATCGACGGCGCCGAGCGCCAGAAAATTCAGGAGTACCTGACCGAACAGGGTCAGAGC
This sequence comes from Aeromonas sp. R2-2, assembly GCF_040908355.1. Taxonomy (NCBI): domain Bacteria; kingdom Pseudomonadati; phylum Pseudomonadota; class Gammaproteobacteria; order Aeromonadales; family Aeromonadaceae; genus Aeromonas; species Aeromonas sp. R2-2. Next base: position 25,583 of record NZ_JBFODQ010000015.1, read on the forward strand.
GATGTTGCCCGCTGGATTGACGCCGAGCTGGCCCGCCCCCTCGATCCCCACGCGCTGGCACGGGAAGTGACCGACATGGAGCTTGCCACCGAGGTCTATCTCGTCTCCCTGCTCGCCATCGAGGTGGATCACTTTATGGAGCGAGGCTATCTCGATGAGCTGGCTCGGGCCCTCAAGCTCGATGACAACCTCAAGGGCAGCATCGAGCGGCAGGTGGCCCAACTTAACGCCCCCGCCTGATACCCCTCACCGCCATGGATTGCCGATAACGCCCCGTTCAAGGGGCGTTGTTGTTTCTGAGGCTCGTCAAAAGATGCGGATGAGCCTATTTGGATTGCGGGGCACAGCCCCTAAGATGGCGCAGGGACATCACCTTTTTTGCAAGGAGCAACCGTTGGAGATACGCAAGGCAACCGCACTGGATATCGACGCCATTGTCGAGCTGAACCGGCAGATAGGAGAGATCCACCATGCACATTACCCCGAGGTGTTCTGCCCGCCGTCACCAGAGGAGCGGGCATTTTTACTGAGCGCCATCGGCGCGGAAGGGCGTCTATTCTGCGTTGCCGAGCAGGATGGCAGGGTGGTGGGCTTTTTGACGGCACGGATAGACATAAATGAGAGCGTGCCGTTTCTCACCCGTGCGCCGATTTGCCGCATCGGCTCCGTGGTGGTGGATGAGCAGCACCGCTCTCGCGGGATTGGCAAGGCGCTGATCGCCCATTGCGATGAGTGGGCCAAGGCCCGTGATGCTCAGCAAATCCGGCTGGAAGTGATGGCCTTCAACGAGCGTGCCAAAGCGCTCTACGAGGCGCTGGGCTTCAAGGTGCAGTCACAGATCATGGCCAGATGATCAGTTTTTTATGGCGAGCCAAGGCGCGTCACCTCCCAACCACAAAGGCCCGTTGCGGGCCTTTGTTCGTTTCGCCAGCGGCTCTTTGCCTCGTTACTTTTCACCGAGCTGCGCGGCAATCAGCGCGGCCAGTCGGGTGAGGGCCTGCTCCAGCTGTTCGCTCCATGGATGGGAGCTGTTAAGGCGCAGGCAGTGGTTGTGTTGCCCCTGACTGGAAAAGAGGGCGCCGGGGGCCACTGAAAAACCGCTGCCCAGAGCCTTGGCGTGCAGGGCGCGGCTGTCGAAATGGGCAGGCAGCGCCAGCCAGAGGAAGTAGCCGCCATCGGGGGAGGAGATCCGCACCTCCTCCGGAAGCAAGCGCTGCAGGGCCGCCCGCATCTGCTGCTGGCGTTGGGCCAGGGTGTGGCGCAGTCGGCGAAAGTGGGCATCGACCCCGCCCTGGCGCAGCATCTCGGCCAGCGCCAGCTGGCTCGGCACATTGGTGGAGAGGGTGGACATCAGTTGCAGCCGTTGAACCCGCTCGGCATGGGGCCCCGCCACCACCCAGCCGACCCGAAAGCCCGGCGCCAGACACTTGGAAAAGGAGCTGCAGAGCAGGCTGTCGCCACGCTGATCCCAGTGGCGGATCGGCTTGGGGCGCTCGCGGCCGAAGTAGACCTCCGCATAGACGTCATCCTCCACCAGCGGCACCCCGTGGCTGTTGAGCAGTGCCATCAGCCCCTGTTTGTGTGCATCAGGCATGGTGTGGCCGAGCGGGTGCTGCACATTGCCCATCAGCCAGCACGCCTTGATCGGCATCTGGCTGAGGGCGTCTTCCAATAGCGCCAGATCGATGCCCACCCCCGGAATGACCGGGATCTCCACCGCCTTGAGTTTCAGCCGCTCGATGGCCTGCAGGGCGCCATAGAAGGTGGGGGACTCCACCACCACCCAGTCACCGGGCTCGGTCAGCACCTGCAGGCTGAGGGAGAGCGCCTCCATGGCGCCTGTGGTGATGATGATCTCCTGCGGATTGACCGCCACCCCGTCGCTGGCGTAACGCTGGGCGATGGCGCGGCGCAGCGCTTCGTTGCCGGGGGGCAGGTCGGCCACCGTGCTGAAGGGATCGAGCTTGCGCATGCAGCTGGCCAAGGCCCGCCCGAGCTGGGGATGGGGGAACAGGGTCGGGTCTGCTACCGACATGCCAAGAGGCACCAGATCCCGCGATTTGCTCGCCTGCAACACCTCGAACACCAGATCGTTGATATCCACCGAGCCGCTGTAGTGGGTCTGGCTCGGCGTGTGCTGCACGACCTGTGGTGAGGCGGCTTTGACGTAGTAGCCGGACTGGGGGCGGGCGAGGATCCGCCCCTGACTTTCGAGCAGTTGATAGGCCTGCAACACCGTCATGGGGCTGAGCCCATGGGTCTTGCAGCTCTGGCGAATGGAGGGGATGCGCTCCCCCGGTTGCCAGATGCCATCGTCGATCTGGCTTTGCAGGCGGTCGGCCAACTGCTGGTAAAGGGACATGATCTGGATCAACTGTTATAGGTGTAATTCAATATAACTGCATCTGTTATAGGTGTCATGCTCCGTGATGTACTTGTCACGCACGAAACGCGCAAGGCAAATACAACAAAAGAGAGTGACGCATGATCAATCCGGATGACGTGGTCAGCCTGTCTCGCCTGCAATTTGGCGCCACGGCCCTGTTCCACTTCCTGTTTGTGCCCCTCACGCTGGGGCTGTCCTGGATCCTGGTGATCGCCGAGTCGGCTTATGTGATGACCGGCAAGGTGATCTATCAGGACATCACCCGCTTCTGGGGCAAACTGTTTGGCATCAACTTCGTCATGGGGGTCACCACGGGGATCACCATGGAGTTTCAGTTCGGCACCAACTGGGCTTACTACTCCCACTATGTGGGGGACATCTTCGGTACTCCGCTGGCCATCGAGGGGCTGATGGCCTTCTTCCTCGAATCGACCCTGGTGGGGCTCTTCTTCTTCGGTTGGGACAAGCTCTCCCGCGGCAAGCACCTGCTGGTGACCATGTTGGTGGCGCTCGGCTCCAATCTCTCGGCGCTCTGGATCCTGATCGGCAACGGCTGGATGCAAAACCCGGTGGGGGCCGAGTTCAACCTGCTGACCCAGCGCATGGAGCTGGTGGATATCGCCGCCGTGCTCTTTAACCCGGTGGCGCAGGTGAAGTTCGTTCACACCGTTGCGGCAGGCTATGTGGCGGCCTCCATGTTCGTGATGGGGGTGAGCAGCTGGTATCTGCTGCGCAAGACCGAGGTGCAGTTCGCCCTGCGCTCTTTCGCCATCGCTTCCGGCTTCGGGCTAGCCGCCATCCTCTCGGTCATTGTGCTCGGGGATGAGTCGGGCTATCGCACCGGCGAGGTGCAGAAGGTCAAGCTCGCCGCCATCGAGGCAGAGTGGGAGACCGAGCCAGCGCCTGCGTCATTCACCCTGTTCGGCTTCCCGGATCAGCAGGCGGAAACCACCCACGCTGCCATCAAGATCCCGTATCTGATGGGGATCATCGCCACCCGCTCCATCGACGAGGCGGTGACCGGCCTCAAGGATATCAAGGTGCAGAACGAGGCGCGCATCCGCAGCGGCATGGTGGCGGCCGAGGCCCTCGACCAGATCCGGCAGGGCGATGACACCCCGGCTAACCGCGCCCGCTTCGAGCAGCACGGCAAGGATCTCGGCTACGGCATGCTGCTCACCCCCTATGCCAGCAATATCGCCAAGGCCGGTGAGGCGGAGATCGCCAAAGCGGTCGATGACTCCATCCCGCCAGTGGCGCCGCTGTTCTGGGGCTTTCGGGTGATGGTGGGGCTCGGCGTCACCATGCTGGGACTGATGGTGGTGAGCTTTGTCCAGCTCTGCCGCAACCGGCTGCAAAGCTCGCCACGGCTGCTCAAGACCCTGCTCTGGAGCATTCCGCTGCCCTGGATTGCCATCGAGGCGGGCTGGCTGGTGGCCGAGCTCGGCCGTCAACCCTGGACCATCAGCGACGTGCTGCCGGTGTCGGCCTCGGTCTCTCTGCTTCAGCCGGGCCAACTCTGGTTCAGCCTGATCGCCATCTGTTCCATCTACACCCTGTTGCTGGTGGTGGAGCTGTTCCTGTTGCGCCATGTGATCCGCAAGGGGCCCGCCATTCTCCATACCGGCCGCTACAGCGGTGAACAACCCGAACTTGCGAGGATCGCCTGATGGATTACGCAACCCTGAAACTCATCTGGTGGGCGCTGGTGCTCTTCATGATGGTCGGTTTTATCGTGATGGATGGCTTCGATCTCGGCATCGCCATGCTGCTGCCGGTGGTGTCGAAAGATGACGACGACCGCCGTCTGGTGATCAACAGCGTGGGGCCGGTGTGGGAAGGCAATCAGGTGTGGCTGATTGCCGGTGCCGGTGCCCTGTTCGCCGCCTGGCCGCTGGTTTATGCCGCCGCCTTCTCGGGGCTTTACATCCCCATGGTGGTGCTGCTGCTCGGGCTATTTTTGCGTCCGGTCGGTTTTGACTATCGCAGCAAGCTGGCCGATCCGGTGTGGCGCCGCTGGTGGGATCGGGCGCTGGTGGCCGGTGGCCTGATACCGACCCTGATCCTTGGTGCGGCTATCGGTCTGGTGATGGAAGGGCTGCCGTTCCGCTTCGACACGGCGCTGCGCCTGCACTATGGCGCGTTCGACTTCCACTGGGGCTGGCTGATCTCGGTGCTGGCCACTGCCATTAGCCTATTGCTGCTGCACGGCGCCGGTTTTCTACAAGCCAAGGTGACTGGCACCCCTGCGCTGCGCGCACGGGGGATCGCCATCCTGCTGGCCCCGCTGGTGAGCCTCAGCTACCTGCTGGCCGGCTGGCATCTGGTGGATCTGCAAGGGTTTCAGCTGACCGGTGTGGGCACACAACCCTTTGACCCGAATGCCGCCATCAGCCCGCTGATGAAGGGGGTGATCCCCCACGCCGGTGGCTGGCTGCGCAACTATTTTGACTATCCGCTGCTGTGGCTGGTGCCGATCATCGGGACGCTGGCGCCGCTGGTGAGCGGCATTGCCTCCTGGCTGGAGCGGGGCCGGGTTGCGCTGCTGGCCAGCGCCATTGCCTGCGCCGCCATGCTCTGCTCGGTGGCCATCGCCCTGTTCCCCTTCGTGCTGCCCTCATCCCTCGATGCGGTCAGCAGCCTGACCCTGTGGGACAGCACCTCCAGCTACAAGACCCTGGCCATCATGTTTGGCCTCGTGCTGGTGCTGATGCCGGTCAACCTGGGCTACACCGGCTGGGTCTATCGAGTGGTGCGCGGCAAGCTCGACCGTGCCCGCATCAAGCGCGACAGCCATCAACTCTACTGACCTCAAGGGATCTGCTATGTGGTACTTCACCTGGATTTTGGGCCTCGGATTCGCCCTGCTGCTGGGCTTGTGCAACCTGCTCTGGCTGGAAGCGCGCTGGCAGGCGGACGAACGGGACGGTAACTGACGGCGGGGGGCTCGCGCCCCGCCATGGCCGGTGGCTGGCGTTCACTCGTCGCCATCGGCCCCTCTCTCCCCCTCTTTAAACGACACACACGACACACTTTCAACCGACAACCAACTGACAGGTAATTGTGATGAAACAGAGATTGAAAGCGGTGGCGCTGGCCATCGGGTGCGCGCTCACCGTCGCCCCGGCCTGTGCCGAACCGGTACAACTGACGCCACTGGATAAAACCTTCACCCTGCAGGTGCTCGGCAGTGGTGGCCCCATCTCCGACGACCTACGCGCCTCCTCCAGCGAGGTGATCTGGTGGAAGGGGAAATCCCGCATCCTGATCGATGCCGGTGGCGGCGTCTACCTGCGCTTCGGTCAGGCGGGGGCCAAGCTCGAAGAGGTCGATTTTATCGGCATCACCCACTTCCACACCGACCATGTGACCGACCTGCCCGCCCTGCTCAAGGGGGCCTACTTCTTCGAGCGCAGCGATCCGCTGGATCTGGCGGGGCCGCAAGCCGGCTCGGCTTTCCCCAGCATGAGCGGCTACTTCGATGCCCTCTTCAACAAGGACAAGGGCGCTTATGCCTACCTGAGCGGTTTCAAGGATGGCACCGATGGCCTCTTCCCCATCACTCTCCATGATGTGCCCTACCAGAGCCCGCAGCCTCACACCGTTTATCAGCAGGATGGGCTGACCATCACTGCACTCGGCATCCCTCACGGTGACGTGCCCTGTCTGGCCTATCGTATCGAGAGCGCCGAGGGGACCATCGTTATCTCGGCGGATCAGAACGGCAGCAACCCGGCCTTTGTGCCGTTTGCCAAGGGGGCCGACATTCTGGTGATGCCGCTCGCCATCCACGAAGGGGCCGATCCGGTCTCCGCCTCGCTCCATGCCAAGCCATCTGTGGTGGCCAAAATTGCCGCCGAGGTGAACCCCAAGCTGCTGGTGCTCAACCACTGGATGGGGGTCGGCCTCAATCACAAGAAAGAGGCGATGGCCATCGTCAAACAGCAGTTCCACGGCCAGATCGTGGCCGCCCGCGATCTCTCCAGCTACCCCGTTTCATCCGTCAAGGAGTCCACCCATGAGTAACCCAAGCAGCAACAAGACCACCGGCAAACTGACCCTCTCCATCGCCATGACCAGCCTGATTGCCCTGACCCCGGGACTTGCGCTGGCGGCCACCCCGAGCGATGCGCCGGTGAAAGCCGCCCCCAGCGAACAGCACGGCGGCAAGTGTGCGGCGGGCAAGTGCGGCACCGAGAAGCGCTTTGAAAAGCAGGCCCTCGACAGCGATCCGCAGGGGCGGCTGGTGCGCGCCCGCGACGGCAAGTGTGGCGTGGCGGGCGAGGGGATTGATGGCGACAAATCCAGCAACGGCAGCAAGATGACGGAGGGGGTATGCGGCCAATAAGCTCCCGCAGTCGGGGGATCGGGTTGCGCCAGGAGCATCTGGATGCGCTCTGCTCCGGCCCCGTCCGCCCCGGCATCGACTTTCTCGAGCTGGCGCCGGAGAACTGGATGGCCATCGGCGGCGCCAAGCGGGCGCAGCTGCATCAGCTGGCCGAGCGTTACCCGCTGGTGGCCCACGGCCTCAGCCTCTCCCTCGGCGATTGTCAGCCCCTCAACCGCACCCTGCTCAGCCAGATCCGCACCTTTCTGGATGAGTTCGGTATCGGGATCTACAGCGAGCACCTGAGCTTTTCCCGCGACCAACAGGGTTATCTCTACGAACTGCTACCGGTGCCGCGCCAGTGGGAGAACATCCCCTATCTGGCCGAGCGGATCGCGCAGGTGCAGGAGGCGCTGGCCCGCCCGCTGGTGCTGGAAAATATCTCCTACTACCACGGCTATGACTACGAGATGCCGGAGGAGGATTTTCTCGCCGAGCTGGTGGCGCGCAGCGGTTGCGAGCTGTTGCTCGATATCAACAACGTCTTTGTGAACAGCCGCAACCACGGTTACTGCCCCAAGCGGATGATTGCCGGGCTGCCGAGCAATGCGATCAGCTATTTCCATATCGCCGGTCATCTGGAAGAGGCGGATGGCACCTTGCTGGATACCCATGGTCGTCCGGTCTGTGAGGAGGTGGTGGCGCTGGCCCGTTATACGGTGCAGACCCACGGCCTGCGTCCCTTGTTGCTGGAGCGGGATCACCATCTGCCACCGCTGGCAGAGCTGGAGGCCGAGCTGGCGCGGGTGCACGGCGCCTGTTGCGAGGCGATCGACCATCAGGTGCGGGAGGTGCGCTATGGATAGACGGTTATCACTGATCACTGCGCCCAAAACGGCGCCGCAGCGAATGCAGCAGCAGACCGCCTGGCTGGCGAGCCGGGTGCGGCTGCCGCAGGATGGCATCGCCAGCCACTATGCCCGCAGCGTGCGCGCCAATGTGGAGTCGGTGCTGGAGAGTGCCTTTGTGCTCACCCACGCTCACTGGGCGCCGGTGGACAGGTGGCAACTGGTGGAGGGCTTTGTCATCGCGCACGGCGCCGAGGCTCCCGAGTTTCACCATATCGCCACCGAGTTTGTCCGCTATGTGCAGCATCGCCACAGTGAGGGCACTCTCAACTGGCCCAAGCAGCGGCTGGCGCTGCTGGAGTACGAGTGGGCCTGCCTCTGTGTCGAGATTGATGAAGGGGTAGTGCCGCAAGTTATATCGGGGGTTGAGGTGACGGCGGAGAGTCCGCTTGTGCTCAATCCCACCCTGCAACTGCTGGAGCTCCCCTTCGCCATTCGTCGCAGCGGCGTGGTGCCGACCCGGCAGGGCAACCACTTCTATGGCCTGTTTCGCAGCCCGGAGCATCAGGTGGTGACCCAGCGGTTGCGCGAATGGGATGTGGCGCTGATCCAGTTGCTGCAACAGCAGCCGGGGATCACCCAAGCCGCGTTCCTGCAACAGGTACAACAGGTTCGCAGCGACTTTGATCTGAGCGAGTGGGCACGCCATTTTCACCGGCTGGGTCTGTTGATCCTGCCCGTCGGTGAGCGCCAGCCCGGCGCCCCCTTGCACCCATTTAGCAAACACCAAGGAGAATTCCCATGAACAATACCCTGATCCAGTGGTACGAGCGGGCGGTGGCCCAGTGCAAGCGGCTCGATTTTCTGGCCCTGCTGGCCATTCGTCTCTATCTCATTCCGGTCATCTATGTGGGGGCCCACTCCAAGGTGATGGGCTTTGCCGGCACCGTCGCCTGGTTTGGTGCCCCGGTCTCGGAAGGGGGGCTCAACTTGCCGTTCCCGACCCTGCTCGCCTTTCTGGCGGCCGGCACCGAGGTACTGGGCTGCATCTGCATCGCCCTTGGCCTCTTTACCCGTATCATGGCCATTCCCACCATCTTCCTGATGAGCGTGGCGAGCGCCATGGTGCACTGGAAGCACGGCTGGGATGCCATCGCCACCGGCAGCATGGAGGCCACTGTGCGCCTCAACGGCTTTATCGAGTGGCTGGCCGCCAACTTCCCCGGTCGCTACAACTACATCACCGAGCTCGGGGATCCCGTGATGCTCAACAACGGGATGGAGTTTGCCGCTACCTACTTCGTGATGCTGCTGGTGCTGCTGGTTTACGGCGGGGGCCGCTACGTCAGCCTCGACTACTGGCTCAAGCGTGCCGTGACCGGCAAAGCAGGCGTACCACAGGCGGCATAATGCTTGCCCACGGATAACAAAAACCATAACGACAGAGCGTGAAAAACAGCGAGCGGCCGGGGGCCGCTCGCTGTTTTTGTGCTGTGTGGGGGGGAGTGTCAGCTGCGTCAGCCGTTACTGGTAGCGGCC
>NZ_JBFODQ010000016.1:0-1959 GCF_040908355.1 Aeromonas sp. R2-2
AGCGATACGCATAAAAAATCCGAAACCAATCAACAGGTTTCGGATTTTCACACAACAGAAGGATCGGTCAATGGATCCTTAACTGATCGGCATTAAGCACAAGGTGCTCCCTTTTTGCATCTGGAATCAAACGGATATGGGGTTGATGGTGCTGGTCGGATGAGATTGGTGGGGCAGGGACGTTTTATCACCACGGCTGCCCATTTTTCCGTCATAAAAATGTCATAAAAATGTCACAAAAATGAAATTATTGGCTTAATTGTCAGCTGTTTTTGCCCTTTCCCGCAATCATTGATGGCTTTAATTAATCGATGGCAAGCCGCATGAAGACTGGCTCTAGGATATTTTTTTCCAAAAAGCTCTTTTTTTTTATGGCTGAAATATTTCAATGGTGGCTATGGTGTTGGCCGCCATCTGGCATAATCCGCCGCAACTCATAAACAGGCTTTTTTTTATGTTTGAAATGTTTAGTGGTTTGGGTTTGTGGTGGTCAATCGGTTTGGTATTGGCCGTTTTTTTTGTGCTTGCCTATGAATTTATCAACGGCTTTCACGATACCGCCAACGCGGTAGCAACGGTTATCTATACCAAGGCGATGCCAGCTCACCTGGCGGTCGTTGCATCGGGGATCTTCAACTTTTTTGGCGTCATGTTCGGCGGTCTGGGTGTGGCCTATGCCATTGTCCATCTGCTGCCCATCGACCTGCTGCTTGGGATGGACTCCACCCAAGGGTTGATCATGGTCTTCTCCTTGCTGTTTTCCGCCATCGTGTGGAACCTGGGCACCTGGTTCTTCGGGATCCCGGCCTCCAGTTCACATACCTTGATCGGTTCCATTCTGGGGGTAGGCGGCGCCTATGCCTGGATCACCCATAAACCGGTGACAGAAGGGATCAACGTGGGCAAAGCGATCGACATCATGCTGTCCCTCATCATCTCTCCCACCATAGGTTTCATCATCGCTGCGCTGCTGTTGCTTGCCATGAAGCGCATCTGGACCAGCAACAAGATCCACAAAACACCGGAAGAGCGTCAGCTGGTGGATGGCAAGAAGCACCCGCCATTCTGGGCGCGTCTGACCCTGGTGGCCTCGGCCATGGGCGTCAGCTTCGTACACGGCTCCAACGATGGCCAGAAGGGCATCGGTCTGGTGATGCTGGTGCTGATCTGTATGGCGCCCGCCTATTTCGCACTGGACATGAACAGCCGCGCCTATGATCTGGACCGGACCCAGGATGCCAACCAGCGCATCATGGAGATCTACCAGCGCAACCAGTCCGCCCTCTCTGGCGTCATCAACTTCTCTGCACCGGCAACGGCTCAGGAAGAGCTGATGACCCACTGCTCCGCAGATGGCGTGCTGCAGGCGATGGCCACCCTGGATGCCCGTCTGGGTGCCGTGCGTACTTATGATCAGATGAGCCTGACCGACCGCCGCGAAGTGCGTCGTCTGCTGCTCTGTATCGATGATACCGCCCGCAAGGCTGCCAAGCTGCCGTTGCCCGCCAAGGAGCTGACCGATCTGGCCAAATGGCGCAAGGATCTGACCGCGACCGCTGAATACGCACCGACCTGGGTTATCGTCTCCATCGCGCTGGCGCTCGGTTGCGGCACCATGGTGGGCTGGCGTCGTATCGTCCATACCGTGGGCGAGAAGATCGGCACCACCGGCATGACCTACAGCCAGGGCATTGCAGCCCAGATCACGGCTGCAACCTCCATCGGGGTCGCCAGTCTGACCGGTATGCCGGTGTCCACCACCCACATCCTCTCTTCTGCGGTGGCGGGTACCATGATTGCCAATAAATCCGGCCTGCAGAGCCAGACCATCAAGACCATCCTGATGGCCTGGGTGCTGACCCTGCCGCTGACCATGCTGCTCTCTGGCGGCCTGTTTATCGTCAGCCACCATCTGTTTGGTTGATCTGCCGCGCTCATAACGCGCATCACAATGACAAT
>NZ_JBFODQ010000017.1:0-40151 GCF_040908355.1 Aeromonas sp. R2-2
AAAATTTGGTGAGGTGTCCGAGTGGCTGAAGGAGCACGCCTGGAAAGTGTGTATACGGCAACGTATCGAGGGTTCGAATCCCTCCCTCACCGCCACATTGCAAAGCCCTGATGGAAACATCAGGGCTTTTGTTTTAGGGCGCAATCCCGAGTGGTTGCCGGCATAGGACTGCAAATCTTCGTTCTTGATAGCGCATCTGGCTGAACCGCATGGGCAATCGCAGTGAAAAGCCTCGGTGACCTTGACGCCACGGCCAGCCCATTGGTCGCTCCTTTTAAAGTTTCCGCCCGATTCAGTACAAGGGCCTCTCGCAAGAGAGGTCCTTTTCATTGCTCGCTGATTTGCCCTGCTCGGCACTTGAAAGGCATTCCGTGGTGATACCGATTAATGCTCCACCGTCAGCGGATCCGGGGGCAGGTTCAGAAGCTTGGTGATGGCCTGATAGAGCTGGGGGTAGTTATCGTCAAAATGGTGTCCTCCCGGCAGGGTGACGCTGGTGACGTTGGGCTGGTTGAGGCGGGGGCAGAGGCGGTCGCCGTCATCGTCATCGGCTCCTTGCAGGCAGAGCATCGGCAGATCGCGGATGGTCTTCACCTGCGGTTCGGTCGGGTAGCTGCGGGTCTTGTGGGTCAGCATGTCGCTGACGTGGATCTCGAAATCCGAGCTGGTAGAGGGGGAGAGCATCACGGCCCCGACCAGCCCCTGACGATAGTGCTCCGGCAACCGGTTGATGACGAAGGGGACAATCTCGGCACCAAACGAGAAGCCGACCAGCAGCCAGCGGGGGCGCTGCCAGCGAGTCTGGTAATCATCGAGGAGCCGCTCCAGATCGGCGGTCACCTGCTCCGGCGTTTTCTTCTTCCAGTAGTAGGTGAGGGAGCTCCAGCCCACGACCGGCAAGCCGTGCAGCTGAAACTGGGCGCTCAACCCCTTGTCGAGGGCCGCCCAGCCACCATCGCCGCTGAGAAACACCACCATGGGGGCGTCGGATGGCTGCTTGACCGGCAGCTCAATCAGGCTCAGGTCATCCTTGACCGGGGCGGCGTGCGCCGCAAAAGACGAAACGGGCAGTACGAGACTGAGTAACAGCAAAATCAAGGCTCTCATTGGCCATGCTCCTATTTCTTGATCAGCCCCAGCGGGCCGCGGCTAATCAGGGTGATCAGGTGAGTCAGGGTTCTGGGCAGTACCAGCTTGCTGCTGCAGAGCAGGTAGCGGGGTTCCCAGCGGGGCGAAAATTTCTCCTTGTAGCGTCTGAGCCCCTGAAAGTTGTAAAAACGGCTGCCACGGACGAACAGGGTATTGCCAAGGCGGGCCCAGTAGCTGTTGAGCGGGTGATCGTTGAAGCCGGACATGGGGGCCATCCCCAGATTGAAGCTGGCGTACCCTTGCGCCTTGCCCCACAGCAGCAGCTCGACAAAGAGAAAATCCATGATGGGGGCGGTGCCGGTATCCAGGCTATAGCGCATCAGATCGATGGAGAGCATCTCCTTGTTATCGCTCACCCAGAGATTGGCAAAGCCGACGATCTGTCCCTCGTGCCACACCAGTGCAGCCGGGCTCAAGGTCAGGTAGTCAGGCTCGAATCGGCCGACCGAGAAGCCCTTCTCCTTGCCCATCTTGCTCTGCAGCCAGGTATCGGAGACGGTCTGCAATCTGGGCAGCAGGGGGGCCACGGCGCTCGCCTCGACCACCTCGAAGGTCAACCCTTCCCGTTTGCCCTTGGCGTGGCTCTGGCGCAGGTTGCGCAACCGACTGCCCGCCAGATCGAAGGTAGCCAGATCGACCATCGCCTCTTCACCGAGCTTGAAGGGGATCAGCCCGAGCTCCAGATAGAGCGGCAGATAGCGGGCCGAGACCTGATAAAAGACCGGGTTGGCGTCGTGCTCGTCGCAGCGCTCGCGAAATTGCCAGAGCAGCTCTTCGATCTGCTCGGGGCGACCGACGGGATCCCCCATCACAATCCAGCTGTTGCCCTCGATTCCATGCATCAGGAAGGCGTCGCCGGCGGGGTGGAACAGCAGGGACTTGTCCTGCAGCTGGGCCAGATAACCGTGGATCCCCCCTTCGCGCACCACCAGCTCGTGAGCGCGCGCCAGCGTCTCCTTGTCCGGCTTTTCACCGACTACCCGCAGCGGTGCAAGCAGCTGGGCAACCCCGGCAACGGCCAGCACGGCCACCACGCTCCCCATGGCGCGCAGGCCGCGGGCAGCCCCGCCGTGGGGCGAGAAGTGGAACCAGAGGGCGTGGTCATACTCCACCTGACGGTAGGAGAAGAGCAGCAGCCACAGGGCTCCCAGCAGCACGGCGCCGACCGAGATGAGCCAGCCCGGGGTGTACTGGGGATAGAGCAGCGACCCCTTGCGATAGAAGAGAGAGCGGCAGGGAGTCATGATCAGCAGGAAGCTGCCGAGCAGCAGGGCTGACTCCCAGTCTCCCCCCTTGAGCAGGGAGAAGGCGATACCCAGAGCCAGCAGCAGCTGGGTGATGCGAAACGCGGCGTCGTGACGGCGATAGAGGCTGCGAGCCAGCAGGATCAGGAGGATACCGCTCACGCTGCCGAGCACGTGGGAGAGCTCGAGCAGATGGAGCGGTAACACCTGCAGCCACACCTCGATGTGGCTGCGCATGGTCGGGATCATCCCCGAGCAGAGCAGCAGGCTACCGGCGGCGAAGGTGCCCATGCTGATAAGGGCGGGCAGAAATTCGCGCACTGCGCTCATCAGCCCCTGTAGCCGCTGCCAGCGTGCTTTTTGTTGCAGCATCTCCTGGCTGGTAAAGAGCAGCAGGGCACAGAGAAAGGGGAGCAGGTAATAGATGCAGCGGTAGAGCAGCAGCGATGCGAGCAGCTTGTCGGTTGGCAGGTAGTGAGCCAACAGCAGGCTCATGCTTGCTTCGAACACGCCGATCCCACCCGGCACGTGGGCCAGTACCCCGAGGAAGCTGGCCAGCACGAAGGCACTGAGCAGCACGGGGTAGGGGATGCTATCTGCAGGCAACAACACAAACAACACGGCGGCGGCGGCAATCCAGTCGGCCAGCGCGACCAACAGCTGCAACAGACGAACCTTGAAGCCGGGCAGGATCAGGCTGTGTGTTCGCCAGGATAGACGGTGTGTGGGCCAGCAGAGGTAGCAGGCCACCAACAGCAGCGCCATCATGCCCGCCAGCTTGAGCAGGGTATCTGCCCATTGCTGCCAGTCAGGCAGCAGCTGTGATACATCGCAGGTCAGTAGGGCGCCACCTCCCCACGCCAACAGGCCGAGGAAGAAGGTGATGGAGCAGAACAGCACCACGCGGGCTACCTCACCGGTCGCCAGACCGAGGGCTGAGTAGAGGCGATAGCGTACCGAGGTGCCGGTCAGCAGGGCAAATCCCAGGGTGTTGGAGAAGGTGTAGGCGATAAAGGAGGTGATGCTGACCTGTTGCCAGGGAAGGCGCTTGCCCAGCGCATGGAGCGCCAGCATGTCATAGCTGCAGAGACAACCATAACTGAGCAGGGTCAGCAACAGGGCGCCCACCAGTCGCGGCAGGGGTTGGGACCAGATGGCCACACGAATATCGTGCCAGTGCCATGCCTGGGTCAGGTGATACAGCACGGTCAGTGCGGTGCCGAGCAGCAGCAAGCTGCACAAGGGGCCGAGCCATTTAAGCAGATGACGCCACATGCCATGTTCCTGTGGTCATTGACCGTTTCCCGCAAAGGGGGAGCCGGGTCGTGGATCCGGTTTGGACGAGGGAGGCGCTCGTCAGGAAAATTTCGGGAAGAGATGGAAAGGGAGGCATCAGCCTCCCTTGGTGCTATCCAGTGACCGGTCGGATCACTTGGTTTTCGGCGCGACTTTGACGGCAGGGGTCTTGGCGTGGGTGGTTTTATGGTGTTTTTTCACCACCTTGGTCTGGGTCGCCTGCGGTGTGGCTGTCTTGGTCGGGGTGGCCGCCATGGTGAAACCGGAGGTGAGGGCGAAGACGGCAGCCAGGGTCAGGGGAATGATCTTTTTCATGGTCAATTTCCTTATTCGGATTGGTGGTATGGAGCATTTCTCCATGACTTCATCCTATGACGCTGAGCGCGGTACTTCAGTGAGCACTTGGTGACGGTTTGTATCCAAATGTACAGGCAGGGTGAGGCAGAAGCGGGCGCCGTGGTCACTGGCCAGCAATGCCACATCCCCCCCGTGATGACGGGCAATGCTGCGCACGATGGCCAACCCCAACCCGGTGCCGCCGGTGCGACGATCCCGACTCTGATCAAGGCGCACGAACGGCTCGAAGATCTGGGGCGCCAGCGCGGGATCGATCCCCGGTCCATCGTCGCTCACCTCCAGTAGATAGTTCTCCTGCAGCCGCGAGATGGAGAGGGTAACCTCGCTCTCGGCGTAGCGCAGAGCATTGCCGATGAGGTTCTCCACCGCGCGGGTCAGCAGACGCTGATCGCCGCACCAGGGCATGTAGCGTTGCGGCAGATCGAGGGTGAGCCTCTTCTCGGGGGCCAGCGCTTGCCAGTCGCCGAGATGCGCTTGTGCCCAGTGACTGAGTTCAAGCTCGTCCTGCTGCAACGGCAACTCGGGTCTATCCAGCCTGGCGTAGGTGAGCATCTCTTCGATCAGAGCGTCCAGCGCTCCCAGATCTCGCTCCAGCGCCTGCTGCTCCTGCTCGGCAGGGGCAGGATCGAGCATGGCAAGCCGATAGCGCAACCGGACCAGCGGGGTGCGCAACTCGTGGGCGATGGCATCGGTCAGTTGCTTGCGGCTGGCAATCATGGCCTGCAATTGGGTCGCCATTTGATCGAAGGTGCGTCCCACCCGGGCCAGACTGCTGCCCGGTGGCAGATTGGTTCGGCAGGAGAGATCCCCATCGCCTACGCGACGTGCGGTTTGCTCCAACTGTTGCAAGCCACGCCAGTGGGGACGCAGCCACAGAAGGATGGGCAGGCCGAGAGAGAGGCCGATCACCAGCAGCAGTCCCACATCGACCCAGTGCAGCTCGTGCAGGTAGGAGAGATAGGGAACCGGGCCGACAATCAGCACCCGATCGGTATCGGGGATGCGCTGCAGGAAGGTGTCATCCTCCTCGACGATGACAATATTGCCAGCGGCCAGAAAGGCCTGATCCTCGCTGGCCAGGGGCTGGCGCACCAGCTCGCCGATCTTGAGGGGGAGGGTAAACTGACTGCTCTGCTCGGCCAGTCGATCGGGCCAGCGTTCTGGCGGGGTTCTTGCCAACTCGCCGGTCAACAGGCCAAGAGAGCCCTGCATCATGCGTTCGAGATAGCGATCACCCGCCCGTTCTGCGGTCACCTGATAGACCACACCCACCAGCAGGATGGCTAGGGTGAAGCAGCCGATCAGCAACAGATAGAATTGGATAAAGAGACGGCGCATGGCGGTGTTCCCGAAAGAGGGTTATTCCCAGGCGTGGGGGACGAAGAGGTAGCCTTTCTGGCGCACCGTCTTGATCCGGGTCGGGTTGTCGGGGTTATCACCCAGTTTGCGGCGCAGGCGGGAGATGGCCACATCCATGCTGCGATCCTGACCGTCATACTCCCGCCCGCGTAGACTGCGAAAGAGGGTGTCCCGTCCCAAGATCTGGCCAGCGTGACAGGCAAGCTCCCACAGCAGATCAAAGTCGGCGGTCGAGAGGGCAATGCTCTCGCCATCGAGCCGCACATCTCGTCCCGGACCATCCACCCGCAGCCGACCAAATTGCAGCTGCTGGGGAACGCTGCTGGTGGCTGCCGGTTGGGTTGGTGTTTGCTGGTGCTGGCGAAATTGCACCCGAAGTCGGGCCAGCAGCACCGGTGGTGGTGTCGTTTTGAGGATGTAGTCGTTGGCGCCCAGCTCCAGACTCAGGATCTGGTTCATGTCGCTATCCAGCGAGGTGAGCATTACGATGGGGCCGTCGAAGCGTGGCCGCAGATCCCGGCAGAGGGACATACCATCCTGTCCCGGCAGCATGATATCGAGCAGTACCAGATCCGGTTGTTCGGCCTCGATCCGGGCCAGCGCCATGTCCCCTCTGGGCTCGAGGATCACGTCCATATCGTGGCGACCGAGCCAACTGCTGATGAGCTGGCCAATCTCGGGATCATCTTCGACAAAAAGAATGCGTTGCATAGAAAAGCTCCAACGGAAAGCAGGAGAGAAGAAGAGCGATCAGCATATCAATGGCGCTTGGGAAATACAGAAAAAGAACCGGGCAGGCTGATGTGCGGGGGAGTGTGGCTGTGTCATCGATGGGGAGAAGCACATCGTGACAAATGGGCAGAGCCGCGTTTATCGGTCTGGAGGATGGCCTTGCAGACAAGGCATGGCACAGTCGAGCGCAAAACAAAAAACCGGCCAAGGCCGGTTTTTCGCGGAGCAGACCAGAAGGTCACTGCACCAAGTCGATGGACATCACCTTGCGGCGATTATCGACAGAATAATGGGGTGGCTGATGGGGCTCGAACCCACGACAACCGGAATCACAATCCGGGACTCTACCAACTGAGCTACAGCCACCACTGAAATTTTCATCAACGCTCGCCAATCCAAAAGGAAAGGGGAGCATTAATGGCGCGCCCTGCAGGATTCGAACCTGCGACCCACGGCTTAGAAGGCCGTTGCTCTATCCAACTGAGCTAAGGGCGCTTTGTATCAACACGTCTTAAGGACGAGTCGATGAACATGGTCGGTGATAAAGGATTCGAACCTTTGACCCTCTGGTCCCAAACCAGATGCGCTACCGGACTGCGCTAATCACCGAAAATCCCTGACCAGCATATCGACATGAGTCGTACTGGGCAACGGGCGGGCATCATAGCCAAGCGTAAGGGGCAGCGTCAACGACTTTTTCCCCCAGTAAATTCAAGTGCCTACTTATTGCCCGCTACAGGTCTGGCGTGCGTCTGCCGCTAACATCCCGGCTAAAAAAATGCGACAATGCGCGGCAGTTGAACACATGGTGAGTGGAGAACGATGTCTGCCAAAATCATAGATGGAAAACAGGTTGCGCAAACGATTCGCAGCCAGGTCGCGGCGCAAGTCCAACAGCGGTTGGCGGCAGGGAAACGGGCTCCAGGGCTGGCAGTCATTCTGGTGGGGGCGGATCCCGCCTCTCAGGTCTATGTCGGCAGCAAACGCCGGGCATGTGAGGAGGTGGGGTTTCTCTCCCGCTCCTATGATCTGAGTGCAACCGCCAGTCAGGAAGAGCTGCTGGCGCTGATTGACCAGCTGAATGCGGATAGCCACGTAGATGGCATTCTGGTTCAGTTGCCGTTGCCGGATCACTTTGATACCACTCAGGTGCTGGAGCGGATCCAGCCTGACAAGGATGTAGATGGATTCCACCCGTATAACGTCGGCCGTCTGGCACAACGTATTCCGGCGCTGCGCCCCTGCACTCCGAAAGGGATCATGACGCTGATCGAGACCACCGGCGTGAAGACACATGGTCTGCATGCGGTCGTGGTGGGAGCGTCCAACATCGTCGGGCGTCCCATGACCCTCGAATTGTTGCTGGCTGGCTGCACAACCACGACCTGTCACCGCTTTACCCGGGATCTGGAAGAGCAGGTTCGCCGTGCCGATCTGCTGGTTGTTGCGGTCGGCAAGCCCAACTTCATTCCTGGCGAGTGGATCAAACCGGGGGCACTGGTAATCGATGTGGGCATCAATCGCTTGGCTGATGGCTCGCTGGTCGGGGATGTGGAGTTTGAGACGGCGCGCAGCCATGCCTCCTTCATTACTCCGGTACCCGGTGGTGTGGGCCCGATGACGGTCGCCAGCCTGATGGAAAATACCCTGATCGCCTGCAGTGAATATCACGACTGATCATGGCTGGTGATAACCCTGCGATCCCGTGAGGAGGCAGGATTCGCCAGAAATCTGACAATAAAAAACCGGTTGCTCAGAGAGGAACCGGTTTTTTATTTATCCAACGGGTGTTATTTACATATTTTGTGCTTCGTTTGGCACAATCACAGAGGCGTGATTTCCTTTCGGCCCCTGTTGCAGTTCAAAATTGACAGCCTGACCCGCTTTCAGGGTCTTGTAGCCCTCCATTTGAATCGTGGAGTAGTGAGCGAAGATATCCTCACCGCCCCCTTCCGGACAGATAAACCCAAATCCTTTTGCGTTGTTAAACCACTTAACTGTGCCGGTTGCCATACTTCTACATCCTTTTATTGATTACCCAGAAGTCGTTGAGTAACCTGCGCCAGCCCTTTATAACTAGGGACATGGGCCCATAGCAGACGGGCACAGATTAGCAAGTAACCAATCTAGTCTAACTTTTGAGCGAGTCAAGAAGTTGTTAACAGCTGATGTGATCTGGTTAACAAGTCTATTGACAACCTTGTGTTAGACGGTAGTAATCTAGAGGTACCAAAGCGCGATTATGAGCAAGCAGAAAGAACTCTTTGCTAATGAAGAGATTGCAGAAGCAGAGAAAACAAAGCTGCAGCCGCCACCCATGTATAAGGTTGTGTTGAACAACGATGACTACACGCCCATGGAGTTTGTGGTGGAGGTGCTGCAAAAGTTCTTTGGTATGGATTTGGACAAGGCGACTCAGGTCATGCTGAGTGTGCATTATAGTGGTAAGGGTGTCTGCGGCATGTTTACCGCAGAGATCGCTGAAACCAAGGTTGTCCAGGTCAACACCTATGCACGTAACAACGAACATCCACTGCTCTGTACTATGGAAAAGGCTTGAATCTGATGACTTGATGGCGAGTGTGACACCACATTGTAGCTGTACTAGGGGAGGTGCCTATGTTGAATAAAGATCTAGAAAAGACGCTGAACGAGGCTTTCAAACTGGCCCGTGACGAGCGCCACGAATTCATGACCGTCGAGCACCTGTTGTTAGCCCTTCTGGATAACAGTTCAGCCCATGAGGCGCTGAGCTCTTGTGGTGCCGATGTCGAGCAGATGCGCAAGGAGATCCGCGCATTCATCACCCAAACCACTCCGCTCATACCGCGCGAGGATGAAGATCGTGAAACCCAGCCGACACTGGGCTTCCAGCGCGTGTTGCAGCGTGCCGTCTTCCATGTGCAATCCTCCGGCAATACCGAAGTCAGCGGCGCCAACGTGCTGGTCGCTATCTTCAGTGAGCAGGAGTCACAAGCTGCCTATTTCCTGAAAAAAGCCGAGATCAGCCGTCTCGACGTCGTCAATTTCCTATCCCACGGGGTGCGTAAGGACAGCAAGCCGGATCTCGGCAGCAATAACAATCCTGAGTCTGATGATGATGTTTCGGCCGCCCAGATCGAAAGCTTTGCCACCAACCTGAACCAGCTGGTGCTGGAAGGGCGCATCGATCCGCTGATTGGCCGTGATCAGGAGCTCAATCGTACCATTCAGGTGCTCTGCCGCCGTCGCAAGAACAATCCGCTGCTGGTGGGTGAAGCGGGCGTGGGCAAAACCGCCATTGCCGAAGGTCTGGCCTATCGCATCGTCAAGGGGGATGTCCCCGAGGTGATTGCGGGCAGTACCATCTATTCGCTGGATATGGGTTCTCTGCTGGCGGGCACCAAATACCGTGGTGATTTCGAGAAGCGCCTCAAGGTACTGCTCAAGCAGATTGAGCGTCAGGAAGGGGCCATCCTCTTTATCGACGAGATCCATACCATCATTGGTGCCGGTGCGGCATCCGGTGGTCAGCTGGATGCGGCCAACCTGATCAAGCCGCTGCTTTCCAATGGTTTGCTCCGCTGTGTGGGATCCACCACTTATCAGGAGTACGCCCAAATCTTCGAGAAAGACCGTGCGCTGGCCCGTCGCTTCCAGAAGATCGATATTGTCGAGCCGACTATCGATGACACCACGCGCATCCTGATGGGGCTCAAGAGTCGCTACGAAGCCCACCACGGCGTACGCTATACCGCCAAGGCGATCCGTGCAGCTGCCGAGCTCTCTGCCAAGTACATCAATGATCGTCACCTACCCGACAAGGCGATCGATGTGATCGACGAGGCGGGCGCCGGTCAACGGTTGCTGCCTGCGAGCAAGCGCAAGAAAGTGATCAATGTGCAGGAAATTGAGTCCATCGTAGCCAAGATCGCCCGCATTCCGGAGAAATCAGTTTCTTCCTCGGATAAAGAGGTACTGAAGAACCTGGAGCGCAATCTGAAGATGGTGGTCTTTGGTCAGGATAAAGCCATCGAGGTGTTGACAGATGCGATTCGCCTCTCTCGTTCAGGTTTGGGTAACGAGCGTCGCCCGGTTGGTTGCTTCCTGTTTGCCGGTCCTACCGGTGTTGGTAAAACAGAGGTGACCCAGCAGTTGGGCAAGGCATTGGGTGTCGAGATGCTGCGCTTTGATATGTCCGAGTATATGGAACGCCACACCGTCTCACGCCTGATTGGTGCGCCTCCCGGCTATGTTGGTTTTGAGCAGGGTGGTTTACT
Source organism: Aeromonas sp. R2-2 (assembly GCF_040908355.1). Classification (NCBI taxonomy): domain Bacteria; kingdom Pseudomonadati; phylum Pseudomonadota; class Gammaproteobacteria; order Aeromonadales; family Aeromonadaceae; genus Aeromonas; species Aeromonas sp. R2-2. The sequence goes on from NZ_JBFODQ010000017.1 coordinate 10,397, forward strand.
GACCGATGCGGTGATCAAGCATCCTCATTCCGTTGTGTTGCTTGACGAAATTGAGAAAGCTCACCCGGACGTATTCAATCTACTGTTGCAGGTGATGGACAACGGTACCTTGACCGATAACAACGGACGCAAGGCGGATTTCCGTAACGTCATTTTGGTGATGACTACCAACGCCGGTGTGCAGGAGACCCAACGCAAATCGATTGGCTTCCAGCAACAGGATTTGAGCCACGATGCCATGGCGGTGATCAACAAGACCTTCAGTCCGGAGTTCCGTAACCGGCTTGATCACACCATCTGGTTCAACCATCTCGATATGACGGTGATCCATCAGGTGGTCGACAAGTTCATTGTCGAATTGCAGGTTCAACTGGATGCGAAGGGAGTTTCTCTCGAGGTGTCCGAGCGTGCCCGCCACTGGTTGGCGGAGAAGGGGTATGACAGAGCCATGGGCGCCAGACCGATGGGTCGGGTAATCCAGGAGCACCTCAAGAAACCCTTGGCCAACGAGATCCTGTTCGGTTCACTGGTTGACGGGGGAATAGTGAAGGTTGAGTTGGTAAATGACAGCCTCAGCTTTGATTTTCAGGTCAATGTTGAAGCTGTTTCCCACTAAGCGTCAGTGATCAGAAAACGACAAAAAACCCCAACCGAAAGGTTGGGGTTTTTTGCTGAATTCCTGGCTTAGCGAGAGCGGAAAACAATACGTCCCTTGGAGAGATCGTAGGGAGTCAGTGCTACCGTTACTTTGTCTCCAGTCAGGATACGAATGTAGTTTTTGCGCATCTTGCCTGAAATATGAGCGATAACCACGTGACCATTCTCCAGTTCCACACGGAACATGGTATTGGGCAGGGTTTCGAGAATAGTGCCCTGCATCTCAATACTGTCTTCTTTAGCCATTGAATCCTCTTGATAAGCCACAACAAAAAACCGCTGGATCATGCCGGATTTAAGGCTATGTGTAAAGTTTACTCGGGCTTGGTGTCGATATTTTTCCATTCCCCCTGAATTAACAGCTCATGAGGGAGGTAATTGCGTTTGTAATTCATCTTGCGACACGCCTCTACCAGATAGCCAAGATAGAGCCAGCTTCGCCCGGTTCTCCTGGCCAGATCGAGCTGGCAGAGGATGGCAAAGGTGCCCAGGGAGCGATCGGCATAATCCGGATCGAAGAAGGTGTACATGGCACTCAAGGAGTGGGGCAGCAGGTCTGTGGTGGCGACACCGATCAGGCGGCCCTCTTTGCGCATCTCCAGGTAGAGTGGCGGCATCCAGTCACAATGGAGAAACCCGCGATACTGGCTGCGGTTGGGGGGATACATGCTGCCATCGTGATGGCGTTCGCGGATATAGCGTTCGTAGAGCAGGTAATACTCGGGCTTGTCGTCGTAGCTCAGGACGATCTCGATATCCCTGTTGAGCTGGCGGATCCGCTTCTGGCCGCGGCTGGGGCGAAAGCGCTCGCTGTGAATTCGAAGGGATTGGCAGGCATGGCACGCCGAGCAGTGGGGGCGATAGATGTCGTTGCCACTGCGGCGAAAACCGGCAGTCAACAATCGCTCGTAACCGTTGGCGTTGAGCAGATTGTGATCCATCAGCACCAGCAACTGCTCCTGTTCATGGTCCAGATAACTGCAGGGATGCTTGGGAGTCAGCCCTACTTTAAGGATCACTTCTTCAGTCATAGGCTGATTTCCCCCTCTTGCCAGCAGGAAGCCAATAGTGGTTGATGGCCAAGGCGTGCCAGCTCGGCCAGAAAACGGGCCCGTGGCCACTCCTCGATACCCAGGGTCGCCAGAAACGGGTTTTGCATCTGGCAATCGATGAGGGCGCCGCGATGGCGGGCGAAGTGGCGACAGAGTGCCACCATGGCAAGTTTGGCGCCGTTATCAATCCGGCTGAACATGGATTCACCGCAAAACAGTCGGCCGATAGAGAGGCCATACAGTCCCGCTTGCAGCTCTCCCTCCTGCCAGATCTCGATAGAGTGGGCATGACCCAGTTGGTGCAACTGCTGGTAGGCCTCGATCATGGGTTGGCTGATCCAGGTGCCATCGGCAGTGCGACGAGGGGCGGCGCAGGCGGTAATGACTTCATTAAAGGCGCGATTAACGGAAATATCGAATGGGGTACGGCGGATAATCTTCTGCAGTGTCCGCCCCACATGGAGTTGGTCGGGACGGATCACCCCGCGGGGATCCGGTGACCACCACAGGGTCGGTTGGTGGGGTTCATTCCACGGGAAGATCCCCTTGTGGTAAGCTGCCAGCAATCTGGCAGGGGAGAGATCCCCGCCGATCGCCAGCAAGCCGTTGGGCTCTTCCAGCGCATGGCTGGGGTCGGGAAACCAGCAAAGCTCATCATCCAGTTGGGTAAGATAGCGAGACATAAGGCAACGAGGTTCATAGATGAAGGCCATTATCCTGATAGTATCCAGCTTGCTCTGCTTTGTCACGGCGCCCGCCGGGGCGGAGGTCTACCAGCGCAATACCGCGCGGCCGGTCAATCAGGTGGTGTTTGGTCAGGTCGAAACGGTGCGCAATATTACCCAGCGCCAGATCCTGGAGTCCGAGCACTCTGGCTGGAAGACGCTGGGTGGTGCCGTGTTGGGCGGCTTGCTGGGCAACCAGTTTGGCGGCGGTCATGGCCGTGAGATCGCCACCGCCGTCGGGGCGCTCGCTGGTGCTGCGGCTGCGCAGCAATACCAGTCCGGGGGAACCGTGGTGGAAAACAAGTTGGTGGAGCTGCTGATCCGCAACGAGCAAAATGCCCTTATCAACGTGATCCAGGATTATGATCCCGCCATGGTCTTTGCCAATGGAGACAAGGTGCGCATTCTCTACTTCGATGATGGGGTGCGGGTCGACAAGACTTACTGACTTTCGATAGTCATGGTGATGGGGAGACTGTGGCAGGAAAGGAACCCGCAGACTCTCCTGCCGGAAAGTCTGTCGGGCGGTAATACACGGGACTGATGCCCTGAGGATTCAGATAGTTATCTCTTGAGAGACTATCTTGTCGCGACCGGTGTTCTTTGCCTGATAGAGCAGCCGATCCGCTACGCTCAGCGCCTCGTCCATGGATATCCGCCCGACGCTGATCACGCCGTAACTGGCGCGAACAAAGAGCGGGGTTTCCGGTGACAAAGGTTGCTGGCGCAGCTGCTGACGCAGCCCTTCAAGACGCTTGATCAACACGGGGACGGTACAGTGAGGCACCATCATGGCAAACTCCTCTCCGCCAAAGCGGGCGATCATGGCATCGGGGAAGAACTGGGTCAGTAGCCGGGTCAGATGGCAGAGCAGTTGATCGCCGATGGCATGGCCCCAGTGATCGTTGACCTGCTTGAAGTGATCCACATCGAGCACACAGAGTGCAAGAGGCGTCTGCAGGCGCTGATGCTCTTCAAACCATTTTTGCCCTTCGTTGAACCAGTAGCGCCGGTTGTAGAGACCGGTCAGGTAATCACGATTGGCTGACTCCTGAATGCTGTTGAACTGCTCGAGCGCTTCCAGATTGTGGCTGACCCGACACTGCAGTTCTTCCGGCTCGAACGGCTGGTTGAGAAAGTCGTTGGCGCCCTGCTTGAGGTAGCGAGCAGAGAGACCGCGCTTGTCCGAGACCGAGATCCCGATAATCGCGAGCTGCTGCTTGCTGTATCGCTCTCTCAGCATCCGCACCAGACTGATGCCATCGATATCCGGCATATAGTAGTCGACGAGTGCCAGCCGGATGTCCGGGTGTTGCTCCAGCATCGCCATCGCTTCACGGGCATGACTGGCCTCATGCACCTGCAACAACTGCTTGCGCAACTGGGCCATGGTGCGGTGACGGGAGGTGCGTGAGTCGTCGACCACCAGCACTTCGATCGACTGGTTGAGATAGAGGCGGTGCACCAGACTGACGGCATATTGCAGCGAGTGGCGCGAATCCTTCATCACATAGTCCAGCACGCCGGTTTCCAGCCAGGCGGCACGTTTATCCTCGCTGATGTCGGCAGTGAGGATCACCACCGGCAAACCTCGAGCAAGCAGCTCGTTGACCGCTTCGCCACGGGGCGCATCCGGCAAGGTCAGGTCCACCAGCGCGACCACATACTCCTCGCCCCGGCAGTGACGGGCACCTTCGAGGGTATCGAAGGCGTCAATCTCGAGGCCAGTTTGCTGGGCAATGGCCTGAGTCAGCATACGGCGGATGGTCAGGCTATCTTCGACAATCAATATCTTCTGTTTCATTAGACTCCTTTAAATAAAAAAGGCATACCGACTGGTATGCCTTATATCACAACTACGCTTATTTATTGCGCGTCGAGGTAGCGTTCGGCATCGAGGGCTGCCATGCAGCCGGTACCGGCAGAGGTGATCGCCTGACGGTAGTTGTGGTCGGCCACGTCGCCGGCAGCGAAGACACCTTCAATGCTGGTCTGGGTGGCAAAACCGTCGAGGCCGCCACGTACCTTCAGATAACCGTTTTGCATCTCCAGCTGGCCATCGAAGATCTGGGTATTGGGCTGATGGCCGATGGCGATGAAGACGCCCATCAGCGGCAGCTCGCTGGTACTGTTGTCCTGAGTGTTGCGCAGGCGCACACCGGTGACTCCCATCTGATCGCCCAGCACTTCGTCCAGGGTCTGGTGGGTGTGCAGCACGATGTTGCCGCTCGCAACCTTGTCGTGCAGACGCTTGATCAGGATCTTCTCGGCACGGAACTCGTCGCGGCGGTGGATCAGGTGCACCTTCTTGGCGATGTTGGCCAGATACAAGGCTTCTTCAACAGCGGTGTTGCCGCCGCCGATCACCGCCACTTCCTGATTGCGGTAGAAGAAACCGTCACAGGTGGCACAGGCGGAGACGCCGCGCCCCTTGAAGGCCTCTTCGGAGGGCAGGCCCAGATACTTTGCGGAGGCGCCGGTCGCGATGATCAGGGCATCGCAGGTGTACTCGCCGTTGTCGCCCTTGAGACGGAACGGGCGCTGAGTCAGTTCGACACTGTTGATGTGATCAAACAGGATGCGGGTGTCGAACTTCTCTGCATGCTCTTTCATGCGCTCCATCAGGGCAGGGCCGGTCAGCCCTTCCGGATCACCTGGCCAGTTCTCCACTTCGGTGGTGGTGGTCAGCTGACCCCCTTGCTGCATGCCGGTGATGAGCAGGGGATTGAGGTTGGCGCGGGCGGCGTAGACGGCCGCGGTGTAACCGGCCGGGCCTGACCCTAAGATCAGCAATTTGCTGTGAGTGACTTGGCTCATGATGTCATTTCCGGGATGTGATGAGTTTGCGCGATTGTAGGTAATTCGTGATCCGGGGTCAAAGGCTGGTGAGTCGATTGCACTAATCGTGTTCACAAGGGGTGACATGCAAAATAAAGGAATAAAAAAACCGCCCATCGCGGGCGGATTTTCACTCATCTCCAACTGGCGCAGGCCAGCGCAGATCAGTTCAACAGGGTCAGGGGATCCGTGTAGGCAAGGCCATGTGCCACGGCCACTTCCTTGCAGGTGAGCTTGCCCTCCATCACGTTGAGCCCGTGCAACAGGTTGGGATCGCTCAGCAGTGCCTGACGATACCCTTGCTGGGCCAGCTTGATGATAAAGGGGAGGGTGGCATTGTTGAGCGCCACGGTCGAGGTGCGGGCAACCGCCCCCGGCATGTTGGCGACACAGTAGTGCACCACCTCATCGACAATATAGGTCGGATCCTGGTGGGTGGTGGCGTGGGAGGTTTCCACACAGCCGCCCTGATCGATGGCCACATCGACGATGGCAGAACCCGGCTTCATGCGCGCAATGTGGTCACGGCGGACAAGTTTTGGCGCAGTGGCACCCGGTACCAGCACGCCGCCGATGACCAGATCGGCCGCCAGCAGATGGCGCTCCAGCGTCTCGCTGTTGGAGTAGACCACCTTGGCTGCTCCCTGGAACTCGTTATCGAGACGGCGCAGGGTATCGACGTTGTTGTCGAGGATGGTGACATCCGCGCGCAGGCCAATGGTCATGCGGGCCGCATTGGAGCCGACCACGCCGCCGCCGATGATCACCACCTTGGCCGGTTCGACACCGGGTACGCCGCCGAGCAGCACACCGCTTCCACCGCGGGATTTTTCCAGCGCCTGGGCACCCGCCTGAATAGACATGCGTCCGGCCACTTCTGACATGGGGGCCAGCAGGGGCAGGCCGCCACGGCCGTCGGTGACGGTTTCATAGGCGATACAGATGGCGCCGCTTTTCAGCAGGGCTTCGGTCTGGGGCAAGTCTGGCGCCAGATGCAGATAGGTGAACAGGGTTTGACCCGGGCGCAGCATGGCACATTCGACAGGCTGAGGTTCCTTGACCTTGACGATCATCTCGGCTTTGGCGAAAACCTCTGCTGCAGAGGCCAAAATTTCGGCTCCAACAGCGATATAATCTGCATCGCTGAAGCCAATGCCGTTTCCGGCACCGCTTTGGACGAAAACAGTATGGTTTCGTGCTGTCAGTTCACGTACACTGGCCGGAACCATGCCTACGCGGTATTCATGGTTTTTTATCTCTTTAGGTACACCGATAATCATGCTATCCCTCGTCTATAGATTGGTGTTTCATGTTGCCAAAATGTTAACCAACATTTGCGCCTAGTATATTCAGGTATTGACAGGATTTGTGACCATAATTATAAAATGACTGGTGATTCTTACCAAAAAATAGCCAAAGGATGGAATAAAATGATGGAAGCTAAGAGTCGGCTAAAGGATTTGGACAGGATTGACCGCAACATTCTTAATGAACTGCAAAAGGATGGCAGGATTTCGAATGTTGAGTTGTCCAAGCGAGTTGGCCTGAGTCCTACACCGTGTCTGGAACGGGTTCGTCGCCTCGAGCGACAAGGTTATATCGAAGGATATGCCGCTATTCTGAACCCTCATTATCTGGACGCATCTCTGCTGGTGTTTGTAGAGATAACCCTCAATCGCGGGGCGCCTGATGTGTTTGAACAGTTCAACAAGGCTGTTCAGGTACTCGAAGAGATCCAGGAGTGTCATCTGGTTTCCGGTGACTTCGACTATCTGCTCAAGACCCGAGTCAGCGACATGTCGGCTTACCGCCGTCTGTTGGGGGAAACCCTGCTGCGTCTGCCCGGTGTCAATGACACCCGCACCTACGTGGTGATGGAAGAGGTCAAGCAGAGCAGTCGTCTGGTGATCAGCACCCGATAAAGCAGGTTATGCCGTGGTATCTTTTCCATATGAGACACCATGACAGTCAGAAACGAGCGGCCGGTCCGCTCGTTTCTTCTTGTAAAGATAATTGCAAATATGGCCCCGTCCCATCAGGCTCTGGCTGACAATCGATGGGCTTTTCGGGGATACTAGGCCCCCTTATTTCCTGCATTACATGTTTTCAGAAAGGAGCCGGAGTTTGGCCGATAAAAAGCTGTTTACTCCTTTATCAGGTACACAACGGATCTTCGAAGCCGTCTTGATCGCCATCACCCTGATGGCTGCTTATCTTCTGCTTGCCCTGTTGTCCTATCATCCCGCTGATCCCGGCTGGTCCCAGACCTCCTGGCAAGGGGAGGTGAAGAACCTCGCCGGTAGTGCCGGTGCCTGGCTCGCCGACATCACCATGTTTACCTTTGGTGCTTTCTCCTATCTGGTGCCGCCGCTGGTGGTACTGCTGGGCTGGAGTCTGTTCTGGCGCCCGAGCCGTCTGCTCGATGTGGATTACCTCACCCTGGGGGTGCGGATCATCGGCTTTATCCTGACCGTGCTCGGCATGTCGGCCATTGCCAGCATGAACTTCAACGATATGCAAAACTTCTCCGCCGGTGGTCTGGTGGGGGATGTGATCGCTTCTGCAGTGGTGCCGCTGTTTGGCGGCGTCGGGGCCAACCTGATGCTGCTCTGCTTCGTGGCAACCGGCATTACCCTGTTTACCGGCTGGTCCTGGCTCACCATCGTCGAGCAGATCGGTGCGGCCTGCACCGGTTCGGTCAGCGCTGTTTACCACTTCCCGACCACCCTTGGCCGCTGGTTGACCGGTGGCTGGCGTCAACCCCGCAACGAGGGGCCGGATCCCTTGCTGGAAGGCGGGGTAGGGGCCATCGCGTTTGATGATGAGGAAGATGAGCCGCACACCAGCTGGACTCGCAAGCCCAAGGCCAAGAACCAGAAGGCTGCCGCCGAAGAGTGGCTGCCGGAACTCGACGACGATACCTTCGAGTTCGATCCCCAGTTTGATGATGAAGATGATGAGCCGGCTCCGGCTGCCAAGCCGAAACGTGCGGTGGCGGCCGCCAATGGTCGCCGCCAGCCGGTACTGGCGGTGGCCGATGACGATGATGAGGACGATCTGGATCTGCCCTGGGCCGAAGGGGACGACGAGATCGCCGCACCTGTTGCAGTCGCACAGACCAAGCCCAAGCGTCGTCCGCAGTCAACAATGCCGCCGTTGCCGAGTATCGAGCTGCTCGACCGTCCACCCGCCAAGACCCAGATGATGAGCAAGGATGAGCTGGATCGCATGGGTCGTCTGGTGGAGGCCAAGCTTGCCGACTACAACGTGCAGGCCAAGGTGGTGGGTGTCTATCCGGGTCCGGTTATTACCCGTTTCGAGCTGGATCTGGCGCCGGGCATGAAGGCGAGCAAGATCACCAACCTCTCACGCGATCTGGCCCGCTCCTTGTCTGCCAGCAGCGTGCGGGTGGTTGAGGTGATCCCGGGTAAAACCTATGTCGGTATCGAGCTGCCCAACCGGGTGCGTCAGACCGTTTACCTGCGCGAGACCCTCGACTGCGATGCTTTCCGCGATAGCCGCAACCCGCTCACCATGGGCCTGGGTCAGGACATCGCCGGCGAGCCGGTGGTGGTGAACCTGGCCAAGATGCCGCACCTGCTGGTGGCCGGTACCACAGGTTCCGGTAAGTCGGTGGGGGTCAACACCATGATCATCTCGATGCTCTACAAGTCATCCCCCGATGATCTGCGTTTCATCATGATCGACCCCAAGATGCTGGAACTCTCGGTCTACGAAGGGATCCCGCACCTGCTGACCGAGGTGGTGACCGACATGAAGGATGCCGCCAACGCGCTGCGCTGGTGTGTGGGCGAGATGGAACGTCGTTACAAGCTGATGTCGGCAGTCGGGGTGCGCAACCTCAAGGGCTACAACGACAAGGTGCTGGCTGCCATCGAGGAGGGGGAACCCCTGCTGGATCCGTTGTGGCGCCCGGGTGACTCCATGGATCAGATGCCGCCGGAGCTGGAGAAACTGCCCCACATCGTGGTGGTGGTGGACGAATTTGCTGACATGATGATGATCGTCGGCAAGAAGGTGGAAGAGCTGATCGCCCGTATCGCCCAGAAGGCGCGGGCCGCCGGTATTCACCTTATTCTGGCGACCCAGCGTCCGTCAGTGGATGTGATTACCGGTCTTATCAAGGCCAACATCCCGACCCGTATTTCGTTCCAGGTGTCGAGCAAGATCGACTCGCGCACCATCATCGATCAGGGCGGCGCCGAATCTCTGCTCGGTATGGGCGACATGCTCTACATGCCGGCCGGTACCTCCAACCCGACCCGGGTACACGGTGCCTTTGTTGATGACCACGAAGTGCACAAGGTGGTGGCGGACTGGAAACTGCGCGGCGAGCCGAACTACATCGAGGAGATCCTCTCCGGTGAGTCGGGTGGCGAAGGTGGCAGCGGCGAATATGGCGGTGGTGGCGATGAAGAGCTGGATCCTCTGTTCGACGAAGCGGTCGCTTTTGTGGTGGAGTCCCGCCGTGGCTCGACCTCCAGCGTCCAGCGCAAGTTCAAGATTGGTTACAACCGGGCAGCCCGTCTCATCGAGCAGATGGAGAATCAGGGCATCGTCAGCTCACCGGGTGGCAATGGTCAGCGCGACGTGCTGGCACCGCCGCCGGTGCGGGACTAAGCCTCACCGTTTCATACTATCCCTGGCCATGCCCTCCGCGGGCGTGGCCTTTTATCGAGAGCGTCTTTATGAAGAGCGTGATGAAAAAACAACTGTTGATGGGTACCGTGCTGCTGATGGCCAGCAGCCAGGTGTGGGCCGATGCGGCCAGCGATCTCAAACAGAAGCTGGCGGGGGTGAGCCTCTTCTCCGCCAAATTTGCCCAGACCGTCTATGACAGCAAGGGCAAGGAGCTGCAAAAGGCCAGCGGCGATCTGCTGGTGCAGCGGCCAAACCGTTTCAACTGGCACACCACCTCGCCGGACGAGAGCCTGATCGTGGCCGATGGTCAGGATGTCTGGGTCTATGATCCCTTCGTCGAGCAGGTGACCGCCCTCAAGCTGAAAGATGCGGTGCTCAACACCCCCTTTATTCTGATCGCTGGCAATGACGACAAGTTCTGGAAGAACTATGACGTGACCCAGCAGGGGGATGTCTACACCGTCACCAGCCGTAACAAGGATGAGCTGATCGCCTCCTTCCGTGTCACCTTCGACAGACAAGACAACATCAGTCGTTTCGATGTGAAAGAGGCGCAAGGGCAGTGGAGTGAATTCACCCTGAGCAGCTTCAACCGCAAGCCGGTGCTCAAGGGCAACGAATTTGTTTTCAAGATCCCGAAGGGGGTCGAACTGGACGACCAGCGCTAATGAGCAAGCGGTCGTTGGATTGCTCGCCACTGCGCCAGTCAAAGGTGAGTGGCGTGACGCTGGGTGGTCAATACAGATGAGTAACCTCTTATTGGATTTCTCGTCGGACCGTTTTTCCATGGCGGTATCCGTGATACTGAACGGTCAATACAGATGAGTAACTTGTCGCTGGATTTCTCATCGGACTTTCGTCCGCTGGCGGCCCGGATGCGGCCGCAAAACCTCGACCAGTATATCGGTCAGCAACATATCCTGGGGGCTGACAAGCCCCTGCGCAAAGCGATTCTGGCGGGTCACTGCCACTCGATGATCCTGTGGGGGCCGCCCGGTACCGGCAAGACTACGCTGGCGGAGTTGATGGCTCACTACTGTCAGGCGGAAGTGGAGCGACTCTCTGCGGTCACCTCCGGTATCAAGGAGATCCGCGCCGCCATCGACAAGGCGAAGGAGAATAGCTGGCGCGGGGTGCGCACCATTCTGTTCGTGGATGAGGTGCACCGCTTCAACAAGAGCCAGCAGGATGTGTTCCTGCCTCACATCGAAGATGGCACCATCACCTTTATCGGTGCAACCACTGAAAACCCCTCGTTCGAACTCAACAACGCGCTGCTCTCACGAGCCCGGGTCTATCTGCTCAAGCGACTGGAGGAGAGCGATATTCTCGCCATGCTCGATCAGGCGATGACCGATCCCCGTGGTCTCAATGATCCGGCACTCACCTTCGCCCCCGGCGTTAAAGAGGCGCTGGCCAAGGCGGTGGATGGGGACGGGCGAAAATCCCTCAACTATCTGGAGCTATTGGCCGACATGGCCGAAACCGACAGCACAGGGGCGCGGGTGATCGACAGTGCCCTGCTCGCCGCCGTGGTGGGGGAACATGTGGCCCGCTTCGACAAGGGGGGCGATCACTTCTACGACCTCATCTCGGCGGTGCACAAATCCATTCGCGGCTCGGCGCCGGATGCGGCGCTCTACTGGTATGCCCGCATGGTGAGCGCCGGTTGCGATCCCCTCTATATAGCCCGCCGCTTGCTGGCGATTGCCTCGGAAGATGTGGGCAATGCCGATCCCCGTGCCATGCAGGTCGCCCTGTCGGCCTGGGATTGTTTCCATCGGATCGGTCCGGCGGAAGGGGAGCGGGCCATCGCCCAGGCGATCGTCTATCTCGCCTGTGCCCCGAAAAGCAATGCGGTCTACACCGCCTGGAAGGCGGCGCTTCATGATGCCAAAAACCTGCCTGACTTCGAGGTGCCGGTACACCTGCGCAATGCGCCGACCAAATTGATGAGCGATCTGGGCTATGGCGCCGAGTATCGCTACGCCCATGACGAGCCGGGCGCCTATGCTGCGGGCGAGCAGTATTTCCCGCCCGAGCTTGCCGGCAAGCAGTACTACCAGCCCACCGATCGCGGCCTTGAAAAGCAGATTGGCCAGAAGCTCGATTACCTCCATGAACTGGACAGGCAAAGTCCGCAGCAACGGGGCAAATAGCCCCTTTGTTACCCCGCGTGGCTGAAAATTGGTCAGGCGTTTGAATATGCAGGACGGTTTGCGTGCCAAAGTCGGTAAAAACGACACAAATAGTCCCTGTTCGGGCGGGGGGGCGGTCTGCTACACTGCCCGTCTGACCCCGCTTGTCTTGGCCTTGCGCCATCTTCTTGATCTCGAAGGCCTGATAGTTAAGGCCCGATTCTGAAGACGATTGGGGTGCGCCAACCGATGTTAACTTCCGGATCTGTTTCCCAGCCCGTCATGACGACTCAGGCCCAGATCCCATTTTAAAAAAGTAGGTAAACCATGCTGGATCCCAAATATCTGCGCAGCGATATCGAAGAGGCTGCCGCTCGTCTGGCGACACGTGGCTACGTTCTGGACGTAGCGGCTGTCAACGCTCTGGAAGAGAAACGCAAGGATCTGCAGTCCCGTACCCAGGAGCTGCAGGCCGAGCGCAACGCCCGCTCCAAATCCATCGGTGAAGCTGCCCGTCGTGGTGAAGATGTTGCCCCGCTCAAGGCCGAAGTGACCAAAATCAACGACGAGCTGGAAACCAGCAAGGTCGAGCTGGATGCCCTGCTGGCCCAGCTGAAAGCCATTGCCGACGCCATCCCCAACCTGCCGAGCGAGACCACACCGGTGGGCCGTGACGAGAACGACAACGTGGAAGTGCGCCGCTGGGGTACCCCGCGCGAGTTCAGCTTCCCGGTACGCGATCACATCGATCTGGGCGAAGCGGCCAAGGGCGTTGATTTCAAGAACGGCGTCAAACTCTCCGGTACCCGTTTCGTGGTGATGAAGGGTCAGATTGCCCGTCTGCACCGTGCCCTGGCTCAGTTCATGCTGGATCTGCACACCCAGCAACACGGTTACACCGAGTGCTACGTGCCCTATCTGGTGAACCCGGACAGCCTCTATGGCACCGGCCAGTTGCCGAAATTTGCCCAGGACCTGTTCAATACCGGCATCGAAGGTGAAGGGGAAGAAGAGGGCAAGGTACGCAAGTTCTCCCTGATCCCGACCTCCGAAGTGCCGCTCACCAACATGGCCCGTGACGAGATCTTTGACGCACAAGAACTGCCGATCAAGATGACCGCCCACAGCCCCTGCTTCCGCTCTGAAGCGGGTTCCTACGGTCGTGATACCCGTGGCCTCATCCGTATGCACCAGTTCGACAAGGTCGAAATGGTTCAGCTGGTTCACCCGGAGAAATCCTGGGATGCACTGGAAGAGATGGTGGGTCACGCCGAGAAGGTGCTGCAACTGCTGGAGCTGCCGTATCGCGTGATGGCGCTCTCTACCGGTGACATGGGCTTCTGCGCTTCCAAGACCTACGATCTGGAAGTGTGGCTGCCGGCCCAGAACACCTATCGCGAGATCTCCTCTGTCTCCAATTGTACCGACTTCCAGGCGCGCCGCATGCAGGCTCGCGTGCGCATCGACGGCAAGCCGCAGCTGCTGCACACCCTGAACGGTTCCGGTCTGGCGGTGGGTCGTACCCTGGTTGCCGTGATGGAGAACTACCAGCAGGAAGATGGCCGCATCGCCATCCCGGCTGCGCTGCAATCCTACATGGGTGGCCTGACCCACATCGGGTAAGCTCACGCCGCTGACCACAACGCCATGGCATTGCCATGGCGTTGTGCATTCTGGCGCCGATCAACCGTTTTAGTGCTGAAAAAATACGGTTTTTCGGCGTCGCTTTGAACAGTTAACACATTTTTATCAAGCAATGCGCAATCGTTTTTGTTAGACTGCGCCGCAATTTCGCAGGACATCTTTTTCTATGGTCTGGATTGATTACGCCATCATCGGCATCGTCGGTTTCTCTGCTCTCATCAGCCTGGTGCGCGGCTTCGTCAAGGAGGCCATGTCTCTTGTCACCTGGTTCGTCGCCTTCTTTATTGCCAGCCATTTCTATCCCGATCTCGCCGTCTATTTCACCTCCTTCTCCGACGCGCTGGTTCGCAACGGTCTGGCCATCGCGGCGCTGTTTGTGGCAACCCTGATCCTCGGCAGCGTGGTCAACTATGTGGTGGGCCTGTTGGTGGACAAGACGGGTCTCTCCGGTACCGATCGGGTGCTGGGGGTCTGCTTCGGTGCAATTCGCGGGGTGCTGATCGTCAGTGCCCTGCTTTTTTTCATGGATACCTTCACCAACCTCTCCCAGAGCGACTGGTGGGTGGCGTCCAAGCTGGTGCCGGAGTTCAAGCCGGTGATCCAGTGGTTTTTCGGGTTCATGTTGAACTCATCCAGTTTTCTTAAACAGGTATAGTGACTTCGAGGTAGCAAAGACATGTGTGGTATTGTCGGTATAGTTGGCACCACCCCCGTCAATCAGGCCCTCTACGACGCCTTGACGGTGTTGCAGCACAGGGGACAGGATGCCGCCGGGATCGTGACCATTGATAGTGGAAACTTCCGGCAACGCAAGGCCAATGGCCTGGTGAAGGACGTGTTTGAAGTGCGCCACATGCAGCGTTTGCAAGGGAACATCGGCATAGGTCATGTCAGATATCCCACCGCAGGTAGCTCAAGTGCCGCTGAAGCCCAACCTTTTTATGTGAACTCGCCCTACGGCATGGTGCTGGCCCATAACGGCAACCTCACCAACGCCAAGGAGCTCAAGGAGCAGCAGTTCAAGGTCGCCCGTCGCCACATCAACACCACCTCCGACTCGGAAGTGCTGCTGAACGTGCTGGCCCACGAGCTGGATCGCTGTGACAAGATGGCCCTGCGTCCCGAAGATATCTTCGCCGCGGTGCGCAGAACCCATCAGCAGATCCGCGGCGCTTATGCGGTGGTCTCGCTGGTGATTGGCCATGGTCTCATCGGTTTTCGCGATCCCAACGGCATTCGCCCGCTGATCCTCGGTCGTCGTCAGGACGAGCTTGGCCAGGTGGAGTACATGCTCGCCTCCGAGAGCGTGGCGCTCGACGCCATCGGTTTCGAGACGGTACGGGATATTGCGCCGGGTGAAGCCATCTACATCACCGAGCAGGGCCAGCTCTTCTCCGAGCAGTGTGCGGAGAACCCGCAGATGAGCTCCTGCATCTTCGAATACGTCTACTTCGCTCGTCCCGATTCGTGCATCGACAAGGTCTCGGTCTACGCCGCTCGCCTCAACATGGGTCGCAAGCTGGGTCAGAAGATTGCCCGCGAGTGGGAAGATCTCGATGTCGATGTGGTTATCCCTATCCCCGAGACCTCCTGTGACGTGGCGCTGGAGATCGCTCATACCCTGGATCTGCCGTACCGTCAGGGCTTCGTGAAGAACCGCTACATCGGCCGTACCTTCATCATGCCGGGCCAGACCCAGCGCAAGAAGTCAGTGCGTCGCAAGCTCAACGCCATCAGCTCCGAATTCAAGGGCAAGAAGGTGTTGCTGGTGGATGATTCCATCGTGCGTGGTACCACGTCCGAGCAGATCATCCAGATGGCCCGTGAAGCGGGGGCAGCCAAGGTCTACTTCGCCTCGGCGGCGCCGGAAATTCGCTTCCCCAACGTCTATGGCATCGATATGCCCACCGCCAACGAGCTGATCGCCCACGGCCGTGAAGTGGAAGAGGTGTGCAAGCTGATTGGCGCTGACGGTCTGATTTTCCAGGATCTGGAAGATCTGGAAGCCGCCGTGCGGGAGATCAACCCGGATCTGCGTCACTTCGAGACCTCGGTGTTCAATGGCCACTACGTCACCTCCGACGTGGACCAGTCCTATCTGGATCACCTCAATGCCCTGCGCAACGATGACACCAAAGCGGTGCGTGAGTGGCAGGAAGGCACCAGCAATCTGGAAATTTTTAACGAAGGAAGTTAAACGTTTGCGGTTTTGCCGGATGGGATAGCGAGATGGGGGCCTGTGGCCCCCATTGTCGTTTCTACCTAACACGGCAGAAGGGGGAGGAGATATCTGTTTGAAAAATATCCGCTTATCTTGCCGGATATGGGCATGGCCAGCAGGATCCGCTAGCATAGGCGGCAACATATATGATCGATACGCTTTTAAGAGACGAGAGTTCAGATGGATGATCTGCTAGCCCCAGTGCGCCAGTTTTTGCAGTGCGAGACCCCGGATGAGTGGGTAGAAATGGCGCGGGATCCGGCCCGTTTACCGACCCTGCTCATCGATCACGCCAATTGCGAGACCAAGGCCGCACTCACCGCCCACAGTCTGGTGCGCCGCTACTGCCTGCCCAAGGGCAAGCGCCATCTGCTGCCCAAGCTGGAGTTTTATCGCGAGCTGGATGCCATCCCGGAGAAGGCAGAGATCCTGGGCAAACGCAGCATGGGGGAGTCTGATCGCACCGTCTTTGCCGAGCTGGAACGCAATCCGCTGCTGTTTCCCATGGTGCGACTCATTCAGGAGGAGCTGCACCACTTCGAGCAGGTGCTGGAGATCATGCAGGCCCGCGGCATCGAATACGGGCCGGTGACGGCCTCCCGCTATGCCCGCCAGTTGATGCAGCATGTGCGCACCCATGAGCCGGCCACCATAGTTGACAAGATGATCATCGGCGCCTATATCGAGGCCCGCTCCTGCGAGCGCTTTGCCAAGCTGGCACCCCATCTGGACGAAGAGCTGAGCCGCTTCTATGTCTCTTTGCTGCGCTCCGAGGCGCGTCACTATCAGGATTACCTGAGCCTGGCCGAACAGTACGCAGGGGAGGATATCAGCGAGCGGGTGGCCTTCTTTGGCAAGCTGGAAGCCGAGCTTATCTCGTCGCCGGATCCGCAGTTCCGGTTTCATAGCGGCCTGCCTGTCACATCTGACAGTTGTTGACGCACAGGGGGCAAACTACTATTGCCCTGTTCCTACTACGAGCGACAAGTAGTTACTTTTGAGCGCAATTCCCGGCCCTGAGCCGGGATCTTTTTTTCTGTCGTACCTCCTTCCTGCTTTTGGCGCTCTATGCTGAATCCCTGGCTATTTTTGCGTCTTCCCCTTGCGATGAAATCCTGTTCGAACAGCCGGTTATTGTGGTGATAAAGTGCTCATTCAGGTGGCTCACCCTTGTAGAAACGGGCGAAACCGTGTACTTTTTTGCCTTCGCAAGATTTGAATAACCAATCAATAGGAGCGTGTATGCGCATTGTTCTGTTGGGGGCTCCGGGCGCCGGCAAAGGTACCCAGGCTCAGTTCATCATGGAAAAACACGGTATTCCCCAGATCTCCACCGGCGACATGCTGCGTGCGGCGATCAAAGCGGGCACCGAGCTCGGTCTGAAAGCCAAAGCTGTGATGGACGCAGGTCAGCTGGTCTCTGACGACATCATTATCGGTCTGGTCAAAGAGCGCATCGCTCAACCGGACTGCGCCAAAGGCTTCCTGTTGGACGGTTTCCCGCGCACCATTCCCCAGGCGCAAGCCATGAAGGACGCCGGTGTCGTGGTTGATTTCGTGCTGGAGTTCGATGTGCCGGACGAAGAGATCGTCAAGCGCATGAGCGGCCGTCGCGTTCACTCCGGCTCCGGCCGTACCTACCACGTGGTGTTCAACCCGCCGAAAGTGGAAGGCAAGGATGACGTGACCGGTGAAGATCTGGTGATCCGCGCCGACGACGAAGAGACCACAGTACGCAAGCGTCTGGATGTATATCATCAGCAGACCGCGCCGCTGATCGGTTTCTACGGCAAAGAGGCACAAGCGGGCCACACCCGTTATGTCAAGATCGACGGCACCCAGCCGGTTGATCTGGTCAGCAAGCAGCTTGCCACCATTCTGGGCTGATCTTTGCTGCCGGCACTGTTTCCCCGTGCCATCAGATAAATAAAGAGAAGGGCCCTGTCGGGCCCTTTTTGCATAATGACAGATAGACAGGAAGCCAACGTGACCACGAAAACCGGAATATTGCTGGTCAATCTGGGTACCCCAGCCGCACCGACCACCGCTGCCGTCAAAGCGTTCCTCAGCCAGTTCCTGCACGATCCCCGTGTGGTTGACCTGCCCCGCTACCTCTGGTGCCCGCTGCTCCACTTCATCATCTTGCCGACGCGCTCGCCCAAAGTGGCCAAGCTCTATCAGCAGGTCTGGACCGAGCAGGGCTCGCCGCTGATGGTGATAAGCAAGCAGCAGCGTGCTGCGCTGGAGCAGGAGCTCAAGCGGGAGGGGGTTGAGGTGCCGGTGGAGCTGGCGATGACCTATGGTTCCCCGTCAGTGAATGATGGCTGGCAGGCGCTCAAGGCCAAAGGGGTCAACCGGGTGATCCTGTTGCCGCTCTATCCGCAATATTCGGTCAGTACCACCGCCTCGGTCTTCGATGCCTGGGGCAAGGCGATGAAGAGAGAACGCAATCTGCCGGTGGTACGGCTCATTCGTGATTATCACGCCCACCCCGAATACATTCAGGCGCTGGCCATGAGCGTGCGCCGTCACTGGGAGCAGCACGGTCAGGGTGATCACCTGCTGATGTCGTTCCACGGTATTCCCGAGCGCTACGAGAACGAAGGGGACCCCTATGGTCACCAGTGTCGCCATACCGCCAGCTTGCTGGCCGAGGCGCTCGGGCTGGAGGCAGGACAGTGGACAGCCAGCTTCCAGTCCCGCTTTGGCAAGGAGGAGTGGCTCAAGCCCTACACCGACGTGACCATCGCCGGTATGCCTGCAGCGGGCATCAAGCGGCTCGATGTGATTTGTCCTGCCTTTGCGGCCGACTGCCTCGAAACCCTCGAGGAAATTCAGGTACAGAACCGGGAGATCTTCATGGAGGCCGGTGGCGAGCGGTTTGAATATATTCCGGCCCTCAACAGCGATCAGGCCCACATCAGGATGATGGTCTCGCTCATCTGCCGCGAATTGGCATGAGTGACCGGCAGTCAGTCAAACAAGGAGTCGAGTCATGGTACATATCACGCTGATCTACGCAGGCCTGCTTGGGCTGCTGTTTCTGGGGCTCTCCTTCTGGGTGGTCAAACGCCGCGCCCAGTTCGGGGTGATGATAGGGCAGGGGGAGGCCCCCGAGCTGCTGGTGGCGATCAGGGCCCACGGTAATTTTGCCGAGTATGTGCCGCTGACTCTGCTGCTGATGGCGCTGTGCGAGCTCTCCGGTGCCGGTGCGCTCTGGCTGCATGCCGGTGGCGCCATGCTACTGGTTGGCCGCATCCTGCATGCCATCGGCATCCAGATCCCCAAAGCCCCCAATGTGCCCCGTTTTCTGGGCACCTTGCTGTTCTGGCTCGCCCTCGGCCTCTTCTCGGTGCTGGCTCTGTTGCAGGGCATGGCGGCCGCCTGAAAACAGGCGCTTTGTATGCTATTGAACCACCTCGGGCGGGGTGGTTTTTTTATGGTGAAAAGGCAAACGTTTTTCCTTGCGGGCCTTGTCTATACTGACTCCATTATTTAAACAGGGCGACTTTTCGGGGCGGCGGATTGTGTTAAAATCCCGCCCCTCTTTCCCCCAGAGCACAGAACATTGCCATGAAATTTCCCGGTCAGCGCAAGTCCAAACACTACTTCCCTGTCGACAGACGCGATCCCCTGGTTCCGCAAAATCCCCTGTTAACCGAGCTGGGCAAAGCCTACGTGGTCGGGATTGATCAGACCCTGGTTGATATCGAAGCCCATGTGGATGAAGACTTTCTGACCCGTTATGGTCTGAGCAAGGGGCACTCCGTCGTTATCAATGACGATGTAGCCGAACGGATTTATGACGAGCTCAAGGCCAACAACATGGTAGTGAGCGAGTTTGCCGGTGGCACTATCGGCAACACGGTACACAATTACTCGGTACTGGCCGATTCCCACTCCATCCTGCTGGGTGTGATGAGTCAGGATATTCGCATCGGCTGCTACGCCTACCGTTATCTGTGCAACACCTCTTCCCGCGTCAATCTGGACTATCTGCAGC
The DNA here is from genome assembly GCF_040908355.1 of Aeromonas sp. R2-2. Taxonomy (NCBI): domain Bacteria; kingdom Pseudomonadati; phylum Pseudomonadota; class Gammaproteobacteria; order Aeromonadales; family Aeromonadaceae; genus Aeromonas; species Aeromonas sp. R2-2. The sequence goes on from NZ_JBFODQ010000017.1 coordinate 30,337, forward strand.
CGGTTGATGGCCCCATCGGCCGTTGCTTCACTTTCATTACCGAGTGCGGTGAGCGCAGCTTCGGCATCAACGCCGGCAAGATGAACCAGCTGGATGTGCAGCACATTCCGGAGGATGTGATCAAAGGGGCGTCTGCACTGGTGATCACCGCCTATCTGGTACGCGGTGACGATGGTGATCCGATGAAAGAGGCGGCCATGACCGCGGTGCGTTATGCCCGTGAGGCCGGTATTCCCGTGGTGCTGACCCTGGGGACCCGTTTCGTCATCGACGAAAACCCCCAGTGGTGGCGCGACTTCATTGCCGAGAACGTGACTGTGTTGGCGATGAACGAAGACGAAGGTGAAGCCCTGACCGGTATCGCTGATCCGCTCGGTGCGGCCGACAAGGCGCTCGACTGGGCCGACATGGTGCTCTGTACTGCTGGCCCCATCGGCCTCTATATGGCGAGCTACACCGACGAGGACTACAAGCGCGAGACCACTCATACCCTGTTGCCGGGCGTTATCCCCGAGTTCAACATGTATGAGTTCAGCCGCCCGATGGCCCGTGCCAAGTGCCGCAAACCGGCCCGTATCTACTCCCACATCTCCCCGTATATGGGTGGCCCGGAGAAGATCAAGAACACCAACGGGGCAGGGGATGGCGCCCTTTCCGCCGTGCTGCACGACATGGTGGCCAACTCCTATCACCGGATGAATGTGCCCAACTCCGCCAAGCACATCTCCGAGTTCCTGACCTACTCCTCACTGGCCCAGGTGTGCAAATACGCCAACCGCGTCAGCTACGAGGTGTTGGCCCAGAGCAGCCCACGTCTCTCCCGCGGTTTGCCGGAGAAAGAGGACAGCCTGGAAGAGGTTTACTGGGAGCGTTGAGCTCCTGAATCTGCAAGACGCCTCCATCGGGAGGCGTTTTTGCAGGCAAATATGGGTTATCCCGGCTTTTTTCCCGGAATAACCCCAATATGCTTGAGTCCATGTCACTTTTGCGACACCATTTGGCCATCGTATTGTCGCCCGACAATGCCGCAGCACCCGAAAGAAAGAGAGAATCCCATGAGCATGCTTAACGACAACCTTGACGCCAATTTCCAACTGTTTATCGAACAAGTCCGCGAGTCGGGTCAGGTGTGGGGTCTGCGCTATGGGGAAGACTGGGTCGTCTGCCGCTCCGCCGAATTTGAAGATGCCGACGTGATGCCGCTTTGGTCTGCCGAAGAGGACGCCCGTCTGCACTGTGTTGACGAGTGGGCCGATTACGAGCCGGAAGTGATCGATCTGGAAGAGTTTCTCGATATCTGGATCAACGATCTGGATGAAGATGATGTGCTGGTCGGCCCGAACTGGAACGCCGATCTGGAAGGTCAGGAGCTCGAACCCATCGAGCTGGCCAAGGCACTGGTTGAACTGGACGCCTGAAAGCGCCTCCATTGATGGCCTGCACACACAGGGCATCGGGACAAAGACCGGCATCCGTGAGGGTGCCGGTCTTTTTTATGGTCGAATAGCCCGATTGATGAGTTAAAAGCCGATTTGCCTTTGCACCTGTCAGGGGGATGGTCCATCATCAACCTTTTGCCAAGGGAGGAGCGCCATGTTTGTATTCGACGTAACGGGAGCTGCGGGTGAGAAGGCCAGCATTCGGGTGCAGGCGCTGGATTGGGCGCAAGCCGGACCAGTGACCTTCCAGTGCGATGATGATCAGCTGGCGGTCGTACTCCTGAGTGGTTGTCGTTGCGACGCGGTGGGCTTTTTCAACCTGTTGGCGGGGTGCAAACCCCTCTATATCGAACAGTGGCTCAGCTATCTGCAGGAGAGTGGTCGCATTGGCAAGTGGAGCCACCAGACCGAGAGTCCCGCCGATGGGGACTATCTGGCCAGAGCCGGTCTGGAGCACGATGAACTCAATACCCTGCTTGGCCAGGTCTATCAGGTGGCGGGGTTCAATCGCCTGCAAATCAACCGTTACCTCAAGAACCGCCACAACCCCACCACGCTGGCGACCCGTTACGATCAGAAAGAGCTGGAGCGCTATCGCCAGCTCAATGACATCATTCTGACCCTTTTGAAGCTGAAGCATCCTCAGTAAAGAGCCCCAGCTGGCTGATATCCGGTCGCAGCGGTTGCGGCCGGGCGATCAGATAGCCCTGCAAGCCATCCACATACATCCCCTGCAGCAGCTGTTTCTGGCCAAGCTGTTCAACCCCCTCTGCAATCACCTGACACCCCATCCGATGTGATACATCGACGATCATCCGCACGAACTGTTGGTTGGTCTGATCCTGCTCCAGTCCGGTGATCAGGGCAGGATCGAGCTTGATATAGTCGGGCTTGAGCTCGCGAAACAGGGTAAAGGAGCCGATCCCCTTGCCGAAATTGGCGATCGCCGAGCGACTGCCGTTGCGGCGCAGCAGTTCAAACACCCGCTTAGCGCCGGTCAGGTTGCGTTCCAGATGCTCTTCATCCAGTTCGAACACCAGATTGGCGCTGGTATTGGGATCCTTGAGCAACTGGCGGTCAAGCCAGATCAGGAAGGCGCTGTTTTGCAATAAGTTGGGGGAGAGATTGATCCCCCAGCGACTCTGGTTGGCACCAAAGGCCCGGTACTGGCGCATGATGTGGGTAATGACCAGCTGCTCCAGCCGCATCACCATATCCAGCCGCTGGGCCATGGCAAACAGGGTATCGGTGGGCAGGGCGGTGCCGTCATTGCCGCTGAAGCGGGTGTAGATCTCGTTGTAAGCCAGCATGCTGCGGTGCAGGGGCTGGATCGGCTGGTAGGTAAAGCTGAGGCGCTCCTGCGCCAGCACTTCGGTCAGCACGTCGCGCCAGTGGTGTTGCCCCTGTAGCTCGGAGGCGCTGTCATCCTGCTGGATGGCCCAGCCGTTGATGGTTTCAGTCTGGGCGCGAGCCAGCGCCAGATCCGCTCTGGCCAGCACAGCTTCGATTTTCTGGCCGCTGTTGAGCTTGGTCAGCCCCGAGTAACCGGTGCTCTCCAGCTCGTGCTGATCCTGATAGTGATCGAAGGCCACCTTCAAATCCTGCCCCAGCAGATGGGGAGGAATATTGGCCACCGGTTGCACCAGAACGGCGAAATCAGCCCCCGAAATGCGGTAGACCTGATTGCCCGGGAAGCGGCTTACCACCCGTTTGATGAGGGCGGCCATGTCCTTGATGTAGGCATCACCAGACTGGAAGCCGCGCTGGGCGTTGATCTTGCCAAGCTCGGTGGCACGGATCAGCACCAGGGTTGCGGTCTGGGTGTCCTGATCCCGCTGCAGCAACTCGGTCATGTCGCGGCGAAATGCGTGGCGGTTGAGTAGCTGGGTCAGCTCGTCGGTGGTGGCCAGGTTGCTGAGCTCGGTCAGCTGGCGATGGGCGCTCTGCTCGGCGCTTTCGAACTGTTCCAGCAGCTGTTGCAGCACCTCCTGGGAGGCGGGCTCATCGAGTTGTGAGGGATCCCGTCCCCTGATCGCCTTGATCCAGGTGAGCTCCTGATGCTGGAGCATGCCATCCATGGTGCGGATGGCCAGCATCAACAGCAGGATCATGCCAAGCAGTGTGGTGGCCAGAATAATGGCCAAAGTGAGCGGTGTGCTCTGAAGGGCCAACCAAACTGCTTGCAGGAGCAGCAGGGGTATGGTCACTATGGTGGCGATCAGAAAGAGGGTACGTCCGAGCTTGTGAACCATCTTGTCATCCTTGAAGTGGCTGCTTTGTGGGGGAATTTTAACCAAGCTGGCGGAGCAAAGCATGCTATTCCTCGCAACTCGGTGAAAAGGGTCAATTGAGATCGGTTAAATGTGAGTGAAACCACTTTCACAGGTGCCGAAACAGGCGAAGATGAGTTGAAAATAGATCAAACAAGGCAGAGGTAAATCATGTTGTTAGAGCCCGAAAATAGTGCCAAAGCACGACAATTATTGAACCAGAGTATGGCACTGGTGCTGGCGGGTGGACGTGGTAGTCGCCTGAAGCAGTTGACTGACAACCGCGCCAAGCCTGCCGTCCATTTCGGTGGCAAATTCCGGATCATTGATTTTGTGCTCTCCAACTGTATCAACTCGGGGATCCGCCGCGTTGGTGTAGTCACCCAATACAAATCTCACAGCCTGCTGCGTCACCTGCAATCGGGCTGGTCCTTCCTGCGTTACCAGATGAACGAATTCATCGACCTGCTCCCTGCCCAGCAACGGGTGGACGAGGTGCACTGGTATCGCGGCACCGCCGATGCCATCTACCAGAACGTCGATATCATCCGTGACTACGGCCCCAAATACTTGGTGGTGCTGGCGGGGGATCACATCTACAAGATGGATTACGCCGCCATGTTGCTCGACCATGTGCGCCTCGGTGCCAAGGTGACGGTCGCTTGTATCGAGGTGCCGCGGGCTGAGGCATCCGCCTTCGGGATCATGGATATCGACGAGCAGCGCAAGATCCGCGCCTTCGTCGAAAAACCGGCCAATCCGCCTGCCATGCCGGGTTGCGAAGATCGCTCGCTGGCCTCCATGGGGATCTATATCTTCGAGGCGGAGTACCTCTACCAACTGCTGGAGGAAGATATTCACAATCAGGACTCCAAACACGACTTCGGGATGGATGTGATCCCCCGCATCGTGGAGGAGGGGATGGCATTTGCTCACCCCTTCAACATGTCCTGTGTCGGGGCGCGCGAAGGGCAAAAGCCCTACTGGCGTGACGTGGGTACGCTGGACTCCTTCTGGGAAGCGAACATGGATCTCGCCTCCGTGCTGCCCGAGCTCGACATCTACGATCAGAACTGGCCCATCTGGACCAGCCAGACCCTGACGCCACCGGCCAAGTTCGTGCAGGATCGCAACGGTCAGCATGGCATGACCATCAACTCCATGTTCTCGGGCGGTACCATCGTCAGCGGGTCGTTTGTGCTCAACTCGGTGCTCTTTACCAATGTGCGGGTGCACTCTTTCTGTACTCTGGATCAGGCCATCATCTTCCCCGGGGTCGAGATTGGCGCCGGTTGCCGTCTGCGCCGGGTGGTGGTGGACAAGGGATGTGTGCTGCCCGATGGGCTGGTGGTGGGCGAGAATGCCGATGAGGATAGCCGCCGCTTCTACCGCTCCGAGCAGGGGATTGTGCTGGTGACCAAGGAGATGCTGGACAAGCTGGTTTGAGGAAGCACCTTGAAATTGTGTCAGACGCTGTAATGCAAAGGGAGCCAATTTGGCTCCCTTTTTCATGCTGGTGAATGGCGAGGATTATTCGCTAACCACCGCTTTGGCGGCCATCACCATGGCGGTGCCGTGCTTGCCACCGGCGGCGGTCACTTGTGGTACGCCATCTTCGTCGGTGTCGCTGCCGGCACCTTCGATGATGTTCTCGCCGGAGTCACCGATCCACTCGGCCATCTGCATGCCACCGTTCACGGTGCCACGGAACCAGCTGACGTACTGACCGGTCAGCTTGGCCAGCTCCAGCTCGGGCGCCTTCTCGACCCCTTCGTTGCGCAGGTTCAGCATGGCAGAGCGCAGGGCGCCGGAGATGGCAGCCTGGGTCCAGGGAGTGTATTCACCCTGTTTACCCGCCAGCCAGGTGCCCGCCTTGGCATTGAAGTAGGCCTTGTCGGCAGCGATAAACAGCTCGCGGGCGGCAGTGCGGTACTTGGCATCGGAGGTAGCGAGGAACGCAGCGGTCAGACCACGGATGGCGGCGAACTGTGCATCGATGGAGTGGCCGGAGTCGAGCTTGCCACCCAGGATGATGCCGTCATGCACCAGACCATTTTTACCCTTGAGGTTGGCAAGGATGAAATCGGCCTGTTTGCGGATCAAGTCGAGCGCCTCTTGACCCTGCTTGGTTTTGAGGTTCAGCTCGCCATTGTCACCGGCGGCGTAACCGACCGGCAGCGCGTCCTGAGCGCGCTGGAAGATCTGCAGGGCGACCAGTGCGTAAGCGGCGTCAAAGGTGGTGACGTGCTTGCCCTGTTTGCCTGCCTGCCAGCTGTCGACCAGGGTGCCAGCCTTGGCATCAAAGTGCAGGGCCGCCAGGTTCTTGAAGGTGAGGTTGGAGAGATTGATCGCCAGCGAGAAGGCATCGCTGCCCGCAACGGCTTTGTCCAGGTCATTGGTCTTGTTGGCAGCCGGTGCGGTGGCAAACGGCGCACCGTCAAACACGGCGTGGAAGGCCGGGTTCTGGTTGGTGTTAGCGCTGCGCTGATCGCTGAAGGCATAGAACTCGGAGAGCGGCCACAGCATCATCCAGGCATCGCGCAACTGGGCGGAGCCATCCATCACCTCCAGCTTGCCGATGGCACCGGCATCGTTGCTGCTGGTTTCGGTCACTTTCACCTGATGGGGGAAGTAAATCACGCCCTTGGCCGGATCGTACTGCGGGGTAATCTTGGCACCCAGTTGCTTGCCATCGAAGCCAAGCTGGTTCTGCATGATGGCCAGCTTGTCGATGGATTGCTCGGTCAGCATCATGCCGTTGAAGCCATCGGCGGCAGAGACGCCCAGCTTGTGCTTGCCATCCTGATCCATGGTGGCGGAGGCGGCTTCTACCTCTTCATCGGTTTCGGCCACGTGCATGCCGCCGAGGAAGTCCTGAGACCACATCACCTCTTTGAGCAGGATGCCGCCCACCGCTGCGGGCACCAGCAGGTTGTCGCTGCCGCTCCAGCGCAGGGTGCTGTAGTCGCGGAAGTAGGCGGGCACCTGGGTCTTGACGGTTTTCTCGGTCCCTTTGGCGGTCTTGATGGTGATCTGATCGCCATTGACAGGGGTGGCGTTGACGGCCTGGGCAAACTCCGGATTGGCGGAGGCGTAGGGCAGGGAGAGGGGATACATGCCCTGCGGCACTTCATCAGCCGGGAAGCCAACGGCATCGGCCATGGCCAACACCCGTTGCCCCAGAGAGGCCATGGTGCCGCCACGGGCCAGGTTTTGCGGCCCGTTCACCAGATGAGGGCCCATGCCGGATTGGTAGTTGAGGGCGTACATCGCCTCTTCGGAGTATTCGTAGGATTCGATGCCGGCAGCGAAGTCGAACGGAGTTGGTTCATCGGCACGGTTGGCATCCAGCACATCCAGATCCAGCCCCAGTGCTTCGGCTAGCGGCTCGCCAGAGAGCTCGAATTCGGTATAGGCCAGCATGTTGGCGGCGGTATTGAATGTCTTGTCTTCGACCTTGACGGCAGCGTGTGCGGCGCCGCTGATCAGTGCGCAGGCGATCGCCTGAACCAGTACGGTTTTTCTCATGTCCCTTCTCACCATTGGTTGGTTTTATTATTGACGCTTCTCATGACGAATCTAAATGAGAATGGTCTGCATTATGCTGTGTTGGAGGGGACTTGAGAAGTAAAAAACCGCCCCATTCGGCTGCACGTTAAACCGGATGTGCGTTGTCGAAGAGGGCGGTTATCTGTTTATTGCGATGAAAGTGCCAGTGCGGCGGTGATCAGAGCAGCTTGAACGGGATGACCAGACGGCCCGGCTCTACCTTGAGGGCTTCGACCTTCTCCTTGATCCTGGCTTCGTTCTTGCGGCTGCTGTCGAGGCGGTAGACCGGGGTCTGCGACAGGAACAGGGAGAGCGACTGATTGAAGGTGGGCAGCAGTGGGGTGAGGGCGGCCCCGATATCGGCCGGCTCGGTCTTGACCGAGATCAGTTCAAGGTCGCGCAGATAGATGGCGCCCTGATCGGCCACATAGTCGGGGCGGGCACTCAGGGCAAAGCGGATCTTCATCTGCTGGCTGCCAAGGGGGCTGCTCACCTGCAGGTCGCCAGCGGCATCCAGCTCGATGCGATCCGCTTGTTTGCGGCCGATACGGCTCTGCATCTCATCCAGACGGATCTTGCTCGACATGATGCCGGGGATCCCCAGCTGTTTTTCAAAAGAGACCTGATCTTTGAGGTACTGGTTGATTTCGGCCTCGCTGACGTTGTATTGGGTCAGCGAGCAGGCCCCCAGCAGCAGGCAGAAGGGGAGCAAAAACAGGTGCTTTAACATGATTGGTTCCGTGGTTGGGACTTGGGTCATCAAGATGGCGTCATCTTAGGAGGAAACGGCGTGCGCTGCCAGCGTGAACATCCTCATCCCTTTCTTGCCGCAGCACCGTCTGGGACCAGATCAATGTCTCCAGACAAGCAATCTTGCGTAGAGAGGCAGGAAGGGCGGGGTCGATTCCCCATAGGCCATCACCACAGCAAGAGCCCCATGTCTGGTGTCATGAAAATCCCATTGACCGGGGGATTTCAATGCGAGTATTTTACCGCCGTACAAAAGCAAATTGATAATGATTATCATTTTGAATTATATTTGAGGGGGTAACGTGGATACTCTTGTGATGGAAAATAGCGAGCCAGCCCAGGCTGCGTCTCCGCCCGAATTCTTGTTTAGCTCGGGTCAGGGCACGATCAGTGCCACTGACCTAGGCTTGCCTATCACCACCCCCGCCTGTGAATGGCCTCTGCTTGAGCAACAGATTGCCGACGCGCTGGCAGCGGCCAGAGCCGCCAGCCAGAGCAACCCTCTGCTGATCGGTGCCTTTGCGTTCGACCCGGCGGAGGCCTCCTGTCTCTATGTGCCCGGCCGCTATGAGCGGGGCGAGCAACTGCCTCCGACGGAGCCAGTGACAGAGGCGGAGCAGGTCGAGGTCAACCGTGTCATCTCGGTGCAGAGCATCCCGCCGGCCAGCGAATTCCAGGCCTCGGTCAGCGCAGCGCTGGATGTGTTTGCACAAGGTCGGCTCGCCAAGGTGGTGCTGTCGCGCAAACTCACCCTTACCCTGCACCGGCCCGCCGACCCTAAGCAGGTGATGGCCCGTTTGATGGCCCAGAATCCCCACGCATTCCACTTCTCCCTGCCGCTCGGCCAGGGTCGCCGCCTGCTGGGCGCCAGCCCGGAGCTGCTGCTGCGGGTTAGCGGGGGAGAGGTGTTCACCCATCCGTTGGCGGGCTCCGCCAGACGGGTGAGCGAGCCGGCGCAAGACGAAATGGTGGCCAGGGATCTGCTGGCTTCTCGCAAGGATCAGCATGAACACAAGTTGGTGATCGACGAGATCCGCCGGGTGCTGACCCCCCACTGCCGCGAGCTGGCGATCCCCGCTCATCCCTCGCTGATGAGCACGGATACCCTCTGGCATCTGGGCACTCCCATCGCTGGCCGGCTCAATGGCGGCGAGGCGTCGGTGCTCTCCTTGGCCTGCCAACTGCATCCCACCCCGGCCCTGTGCGGCTATCCCACTGATCTGGCCCGCCAGTTCATCCGCGAGCAGGAGCCCTTCCGGCGCGCCCTGTTCAGCGGCATCGTTGGCTGGTGCGACAGCCAGGGCAACGGCGAGTGGGCCGTGGTGATCCGCTGCGGGGTGCTCGATGGCCATCAGGTCGAGCTGTTTGCCGGCGCCGGTATCGTCGCGGGCTCGGATCCCGCCATGGAGTGGGCCGAGACCGGCACCAAGCTGGGTACCATGCTCAAGGCACTGGGCCTGGATTTGGAGGTAGCGCAATGACGCAGCTTCAATATCTGGGCTGGCAGAGTGGACAGCCGAATCTGGAAGCCCTGGGCCTGAGTCCGGAGGTGGCGCAATGAGCCAATTCAACCGCTTCCTGCCCTATACCCGCTGGCCCGACGAATTGGCCCAGCAGTACCGCACCAAGGGCTATTGGCGCGGCGAGCCGCTGACCGCCATGCTGGCGCGTCAGTGCGAGCTGGCACCTGACGCCGAGGCCATCCTCTGCGGTGAGCGCCGCTTCAGTTATCGTGAGCTGGATGCCGCCTCGAGCCGGCTGGCCGCCAATCTTGCCCGCCACGGCCTGGGGGGGGGGGATACCGCGC
>NZ_JBFODQ010000018.1:0-39901 GCF_040908355.1 Aeromonas sp. R2-2
GTGTCAGCTGCGTCAGCCGTTACTGGTAGCGGCCAACCGCGATGGGGGACTCCTGCTCAATCTGGCCAAGGCGCTCGGCCCACTGGGCGAGCCAGGCTTCCCGCTCTTCTTGCGAGACCCGCAACGGGGCATAGCAGATATGGGGGCGCAGCACGTCAAAGCCGACAAATTGCAGGATCCCGCGCTGGATGGGGCGCAGCACCCCGTCGATATCGCCGTTGAAGCCGTCGGGCAGATAGGTCTCGGCGGGGCCACCGGTGGTGAGGCTCAGCAGGGCCCGCTTGCCGCGAAATTTGCCGCTCTCGTAGATATGGCCCTGACCGTAGACTCGCCCCATGGCAAAGACTCTATCCACCCACCCCTTGAGAATGGCTGGCAGGCCAAACCACCAGAGCGGGAACTGGAAGATCAGCAGATCGGCCGCCTCCAGCTTTTGCATCTCCTGCTCCAGTTGCGGGGCAAAGCTGCCCTGCTCGGTGGCAGCCAGCTCTTCAAGCTGCAGCTTGAGAAAATCGGGATCGCTGGCGGCAGTGAAGTTGCGCCGATCCGAGACGGGATCAAAGCCCATGGCATAGAGATCGCTGGTCATCACTGTGTGGCCCGCCTGCTCCAGCGCCCTGATGGCGTGACAGAAGAGGGCACCGTTGAAACTTTTGGGTTCGGGATGGGCATAGACGATAAGCACCTTCATAACAGACTCCGTGGCAAATGATGCAAGGGTGACAGGCTTGGTTGCTGAAAAAGTTACTGAAACAGTTGCCGGGTTGAGGCTGTGTCACAGCATAGAAGCCTGCCGCGCCGATTGCAGCAGGCGCCACGTCTTTGCGTGACGCCTGCTGGCGCAGCTTATGCCTGACTGGCAGCGAGCCGGAGGGCTTCGCGGCGCTCGCTGACATGGGTTAGCCCGTAGGCCAGCAGCACGATAAGGGCGCCGATCCAGGGGGTGTGCATCAGGCCGAGGTGCTCCACCACCAAGCCACCGACGACGGAACCGAGCGCAATGCCGACGTTGAAGGCGGCGATATTGAGGCCCGATGCCACATCCACCGCCTTGGGGGTGTGCTGTTCGGCCTGCTTCACCACCAGCACCTGCAGACCCGGCACGTTGCCGAAGGCAAAGGCGCCCCACACCAGTACGGTGAGCACGGCCAGCACCGGATGGGGTGCGGTGAAGGTGAGAGCCAGCAGCACCAGCGCCAGACCGGCAAACAGCAGCTTGAGCGCCGGCAGGGGGCCCATCTTGTCGGCCAGCTTGCCGCCCCAGATATTGCCGACGGCGACCGATACCCCGTAGACCAGCAGGATCAGGCTCACCGCACCGGCGCTAAAGCCGCTCACCTGCTGCAGGATGGGGGCGAGGAAGGTGAAAGCGGTGAAGGCGCCGCCATAACCGAGGGCGGTCTTGGCGTAGACCAGCAGCAGCGGCTTTTTGGTCAGTACCGAAAGTTGTTCGCGGATGGTTGAGGCCGCCCCCTTGGGCAAGTTGTTCGGGATCAGCAGCAGGCTGCCCACCATGGCGACGAGGCCGAGCAGGCTTACTACCAGAAAGGTTTCACGCCAGCCAAAGACCTGACCAATCCAGGTGCCGAGCGGTACGCCGGTCACCAGCGCCACGGTAAGGCCGCTGAACATGATGGCGATGGCGCTCGCCGCCTTCTCTTTGGCCACAAGACCCGTGGCGATGGTGCTGCCCACCGAGAAGAAGACCCCGTGCGCTAGCCCGGTCAGAATGCGGGCCACGATCAGGCTCTCGTAACCGGGGGCCTGCCAGGCCAGCAGATTGCCGGCGGTAAAGAGCGCCATCAGCCCCACCAGCAGCCACTTGCGCGGCACCTTGCCGGTGAGCGCCGTGAGCACGGGGGCGCCGATGGCCACGCCAAGGGCATAGAGGCTGACCAACAGGCCCGCCGAGGGGAGCGAGACATTGAGCTGCTGGGCTATGGTGGGGATAAGCCCCACGATCACAAATTCAGTAGTGCCTATCGCAAAGGCACTCAGGGTAAGGGCAAATAACGCCAATGGCATAACAACTCCTTGGTTTGGGACTCCCGACGGGAGAATGGCGCCAGTATGCCGATGGGTTTTGTTGGCAAAAATGACGGTGACATCAAATTACTTTTGCCAAATCAGCAGCAATGGCGATGGGAGGGAGGGGGTTGTGTTGCACGCTGTGCGAGCGTAACGCAGTGATCTGCCTCGCAGAACGGGATTAACGCTGCTCCTTTTCTGAGCTTGCTTAAGCTCCAGTACAAGCTGGCCGCCATAGGATTTTCCCTGTGAAACCCGTGTGTTGAACCCATGCGGGCCGGTGTTGTGATGGCCGAGCGCTTTCATCTACAGGCAATAGACAGGCAATATCCAGCTGACAGGTAACATGATGACATTGAACCGACTCTCCTCTCTTTTGCTGCTGTGCGGCGCCTTTGCGGTACAGGCCGGCCAGAGCGATCCCCTCTCAGCCTGGAATGACACGGCAGCCAAGCAGGCGATCACCCGCTGGGTAACCAATGCCACCGATCAGCAGCAGCCCACTTTTATTCCGCCAGAGAAGCGCCATGTGGTGTTTGACAATGACGGCACCCTCTGGCCGGAAGCGCCCATGACCTATCAGCTGCAGTTTGCGATGGACGAGATCAAGCGCCTGGCGCCGGAACACCCGGAGTGGAAGGCCGACCCCATCGTCGCGGCAGTGCTGAACAATGACCTCAAGGCCGTGGCCAAATCGGGGGAGAAGGGGCTCGCCAAGTTGGTGGGACTGACCCACAGCGGCATGACCACCACCGAGTTTGCCGAGCGGGTCACTCGCTGGGTCAACAGCAGCAAGGATCCCCGTTTTGGCTGCCACTACGATCAGCTCGGTTATCTGCCGATGAAGCAGCTGCTGGGGTATCTGCGGGATAATGGCTTCCAGACCTGGATTGTCTCCGGCGGCGGCATCGATTTTATGCGGGTGATGTCCGAGCAGATGTATGGCATCCCGCCCCAGCAGGTGATTGGCTCCTTTACCCTCGGCGAGTTTGCCCTGACCGGGGAGGGCAGCGAGATCCGCAAGACCATGAACGGCGCCTATTTCGATGACAGCAAGGCGAAACCGGCCGCCATTCACCTCTTTATGGGGCAGCGTCCGGTCGGCGCCTTTGGTAACAGCGATGGCGACGTGCCCATGCTGCAATACACCTCGACCAACCCGGATTACCACACCTTCGGCCTGCTGGTGCACCATACCGATGCCAAGCGCGAATACGCCTACGACAGCCATCCGCCTGCCAGCGGCAAGCTGATCGACGGGCTGGCGCAGGCAAAAGCGCGGGGCTGGGTGGTGGTCGATATGAAATCAGACTGGAAGCAAGTGTTCGATCCCGCCCTTTGCCAGAACGCGCCCTGATTGCGGGGCTGCATCTGGCATCAATATGGCGGTTGGACGTTCAGCAAGCGCTACAAAGCGTGAGGCAAGAAAAGAGACAGGGAGAGCATGATGCTCTCCCTGTTTTATCTGGCCTGCTGGCAGAGCCAGCTTTTTTTCGCGTTAGTCTCACGCCTTTCGCGTCAGTCCCATGCGGGGGCAAAGTCGGGATTGGCGCAGCGCTCGCCGCGATCCAGCGTGGCGATGGCGGCCATCTCCTCGCTACTCAAGGTGATATCGAGGGCGGCCAGATTGGCGGCCTGATTCTCCCGCTTGGTGGAGCTCGGGATCACTGTCATGTCCTGCGCCAGCAGCCAGGCCAGCGACACCTGCGCCGCCGATACCCCGTGGCGTTTGCCAATCTCCATCAGCAGCGGCTCGCTCAGCACCTTGCCATAGGCGAGCGGCATATAGGCGGTGACGGCGATACCCTGGGCCTTGCAGAGCTCGACCACCTTGCGGTTTTGCAGCAAGGGATGAACTTCGATCTGCTGGTGGGCGATGGCCCCCGGCCCCAAAATCTCGATAGCTTGTTTAAGCTGGGCCACGGTGAAGTTGGAGACACCGATCTCCCGGGTCAGGCCTTGTGTTTTGGCCTCGGCCAGCTGCTCCAGATAGACTGCCATCGGCACCTCATCCTTGGGGGAGGGCCAGTGGATCAGCGCCAGATCCAGATAGTCGGTGCCCAGTTTTTCCAGGCTCACCTCAAGGCTCGGGATCAGCTTGCCCGGGCCAAACTCGCTGGTCCACACCTTGGTGGTCAGGTAGATCTCGTGACGGGCAACAGTGCTGCGGGTCAGCACGGCGCCGACCTCGGCTTCGTTGTCATAGATCTGGGCGGTATCGATATGGCGATAACCCAGCTCCAGACCGTTGGTCAGGGTGGCAAGCAGCGGCTCGCCCTTCAGGCGGAAGGTGCCCAGACCCATGGGTGGCATATTGATCATCTCGTTCCTCAATGGGGTGGTGGTTGGCCCTTGATGGGCCGAACAGAAACAGGCTCTAGGGCCAGTCAGGCGCCCAGCGGCTGATAGCGGCGAATGGTGCTGCTGGCAAACCAGGGCTCGGCCTTGGCGACAAATTCGGTAAAGTGGGGTTGGCCCTGATGGGCGGTGAGGGCGGCTTCGCTCTCCCACACCTCGTAGAGCATCCAGCTGTTTGGATTGTCCAAGTCCTGATGCAACTGATAGCGCTGGCAGCCCGCCTCTTGCAAGGTGGCCGCAATCAGCGGCTCAAGGGCGGCGCGAAACTGGGCGGCGAATTCGGGTTTGGCTTCAAGCTGGGCAATCACAATCACGGGTGATGACATCTGAACCTCCTTGGCAAAAACGAAGGGTCAGTATGCCTGCCGTGACTTGCTGGCAACAGGGCGCTGGTCGCAAAACAGTATTGAGGGGAGAGCAGCAATGGGGTAATCCAGGACATATAAGAGGAATACGCTAATGACCTCATTACACGAATCAACAATTTATTTTTTTAGTTTCTAAGTTTCGACCTATTCTGATTGCAAGCGTCAGGATCTTATGTGCTTCTACATAAGCTTCGATTGTAGGTGATTTGCTGAATGTTCCATCCATCTTAACATCTTGAACTATTGCATCTACTAAATGATGAAAGTTAATAATTTGCTTCGATGTTTCATGATCTACCACGCCCAAATGTTTACAGTTTTCTTGATATACTCTGGAATAATGAGGTGGGGTATCGGAGGCTAATATGTATGTATCATCTGGATTTTCTTTTAAATGAGCAATGGCGTTATTGATACTGTCAAGAAACCCTCTTGTTTCCATTAAATTAAGTAATGCGGATATCTCGGTAATCAGAGATCTTGTAATTTGTAATGAAAACATTTTCTCTTTTTTACGTTCAATTATGCTAGAAGTAATAATTGAACTGAGCGACCCCAAAACTGCACCGCCAAGGGCTGCAATAACTGGAATCCATTCGTTCGATCCTTTACTTCCAATAGCCTTGATTGATTCAGTTACAATATTAATTTCTTCTGGGCTCATAGAACACCTTTTATAAAATTGCCATATAGATGGCATGATATTCTACTGTAATTACCTTCAAAATAACACCTTGAAATTTTGATGCAATCTGACAGCCATCTGCATCTGCAATAGAATGTAATAATATTTGTTGGGAACTGTGTCTTAAATGCCATGATTAAGTCAAGAACACGTAATATGAAATGAACACTTCACCTGTTTTTTTCAAAAAAACGGCTCGGTGTTTTCTTTTATAAACCTTTCGGATATGTAGTAGAGAACGATATTATGAATAATATGGATGTAGATTGTTTCACTTCGTCCAGTATTATCAGGCGCTAAATAGCTGTTCCGAATAATAGATCACTGCACTCGTACAGCTTCTACAAGTGACATTGAGCACGCATCGTGCGCTAAGCCTTGTCACTTCAGGCTTTCTCGCCAGATTGCACAAATGCCTTACGCCACAAGGCTTCCGGCAAGATGGAGCACTATTAGGATCAGTTATTTAGCTTGCACCGACCAGACCGCAAACTCATTGCCGCTGGGCTCAACGAAGTGGAAACGGCGTCCACCGGGGAAGTCGAATAGTGGGCGACTGATGGTGCCACCGTGTTGGCTCACCTTGGCTTGGGTCGCTTCAATATCGGCGCTGTAGAACACCAGCAGGGCGCCGCCCTGAGCTGTTTGATTGCACTGCTCTGCCCGATAGAATCCGCCATCCAGCCCCTCATCGGCAAAGGCACAGTAGTCGGGGCCGTAATCGACAAATTGCCAGCCAAATACGGCCTGAAAGAATGCCTTGGTCGCGGCGAGATCCCTGGCCGCAAACTCCACATAGTTCAATTTTTCATGGGCTTTCATTCAGTTCGTCTCCCTCATCATCAGCATCGCTGGGTTCAGCAAGTTGTTCCCACGGGGTCAGTTTAAGCTGCTTGCGCCGTAGCCAGAGCCAAGATGCCATGGTCAGGCCGCAGAATCCCGCAAACAGGGCTGTTTGGCGCAGGGCAAACAGCGGATCTATCCCCATGGGGTGCCAACTGAAAAACCACATCGCCATGCCCCATACCAGACCAATGCCTACCCCGAATACCAGAACGTTGGTTAGCCAACCTTCATAGTGAGGCGGTTTGACGGGATAACCGAACCTGCGCAGCAGTCTGCACAGCGGTGGATTGTAGTTGGCATGCCATACCCCTTTGTTAGCCAGCTCCTGATGGGCGGCGGCCAGCCGCTCTTCAAATGTCATGGTATTCATCCTTGTGAAATTAAAGGTGCCATACGGTGCTTTTCAGGCTGCATTGTACTGACAAATCGCGAGCATGATGTGGGCTCGTGGTCACGTTCTTTCTCTGTAGAAAAAAAGAACTGGCCTCACCGCACGCTTGCCAATCCACAGCAGCTACGCCTATAAAGACTCATTACTCTTGTCCGGATAACAGCAATGAAGACCCATTCTGATGAGCTGACCCTGTTTGTGGCGGTGGTGGAGGCGGGCAGTTTTCGCCAAGCGGCGGAGAACCTCGGCATGGATAACTCGGTGGTGAGTCGCGGTATCAAGCGGTTGGAGGAGAAGCTCTCTACCGTTTTGCTCAATCGCACCACCCGCCGGGTCAGCCTGACCGAGGAGGGGAGCTGGTTCTATCAGCGGGCGGTGAAGATACTGACCGAGATGAGCGAGGCGGAGGGGCATCTGCTGATGCGCCGGGAACAACCCGAAGGGGTGTTGAGAGTCGATGCGGCCACCCCCTTTATCCTGCACCGGCTGGTGCCGATCATCGGCGAGTTTCGCCGCCGCTACCCTGCCATCGAGCTACAGCTGCACAGCTCGGAGGGCTTTATCAATCTGATGGAGCGGCGGGTGGACATGGCCATCCGCATCGGCGAGCTGACCGACTCCTCCCTGCGTGCGCTGCCGCTTGGCCGTTCGCGGTTGCGGCTGCTGGCCTCTCCTGCTTACTTGAGCGAGCGCGGCACCCCGCGCCAACCGGCAGATCTGCTGAGCGGTCACGAGTTGCTTGGCTTTTTGCATCCCGATCACCTCAACAACTGGCCGCTGCTCAGTGCCGAGCAGGGGGATCGCTTTGCCATCACCCCCAGCCTGCGTGCCAGCAGCGGTGAAACCTTGCGTCAGCTGGCGCTGGCGGGTCAGGGGATTGTCTGTCTGTCGGATTTCATGACCGGGCCGGATCGGGAGAGCGGCGCGCTGGTGGAGGTGCTGGCTCGCAGCAACAGCGGCGCCTCGCGCCCCATCAATGCGGTCTTCTACTCCGATGCCCAGCGGGATATCCGACTGCGGGTCTGGCTCGACTTTCTTAAAGAGCAGCTTGGCAGCCATACCCTGTAGTGCAGGTTGGTTTGTACGGTTTGTTTGAACGGTTCGTCGCTGCGGTTTGCTTAGCGAAGAACAAGCCGCGCCTTCGTTGCGGCCAATCAGCATTAGCTTGGTGGCAGATAAACAGACGGCCGACTTGAGGGTCGGCCGCCGGTTCGGCAAGGTGTGTGAGGTGAAGTGCAGTTAGCGGGGCAGTTTGCCCCATACCCGGCTGAGCAGGGCGCCGCCGATCACCGGCGGAATGGCCAGCAGTAGGGTCCACTGCCAGGAGAGGCCGCCGACGGTGGCGGCCAGTACGATGCAGGTGAGCACCACTAGCTGGGCCACCATCATCAGGAAGGTGCCTTCGCGGGGGGTCAGGGTCTCTTTTTGAGTGGCGACGTGGGCTACGGGCGCTTGAGTGGTGGTCGGTTTCATGGCGATATCCCTCTGTTGAGTCTGATATCACTAAGCAATGGCCGTTCCACATTTTTTCATGTTAATTATCAATATCTTGCGAGTTTTGTCGTCATTCCCGTTTCGAGAGCGCAGGCAAAATGATTTGCAAAATGAAAACGCCACCCTGCGGTGGCGTCTTGGTTATTGAGAGGGAGAGGGGGAAGCGCCGGGCCTAGCCAATCCGGTATTGGCGGATCTGCTCGTCGATGGCCTTGGCCAGTTCGAACAGTTCGCGGCTGGCGGCATTGCTCTCCTGCGCGTGTTCCCGCTGGTGTTCGGCCACCATGGCCAGCTCGTCGAGCGCCGTTCTGGCTTGCCCCATCTGTTGATTCTGCGCCTGCGCCAGCGCACTGATCTCGTTGATCTCGAGGGCGGTCTGGTTGATCTGGCTGGTGGCATCAACCAGCACCTCTCTGGCCTGATTCATCCGGTTGTATCCCTCTTCGCTCAGGTTGCGGGAGTCTGCCATCGAGCTGCTGGCCTGCCGCGTTCCCTCCTGCAGGCGCAAGATAAGATCCTGCACATCCTTGGTGGCGGTCTGGGTACGCACCGCCAGCTGGCGTACCTCGTCGGCCACCACCGCAAAGCCCCGTCCCATATCCCCTGCCCGGGCCGCTTCGATGGCCGCATTGAGGGCCAGCAGGTTGGTCTGGTTCGAGACATCGCGGATGAGGTTCATGATCTGGGTGATGTTGTTGCTGTCTTTCACCACCTCATCGAGCAGGGCCGAGGAGCTGCCGATGCTGCTGCGCAAGGTGTCGAGTTGCGCGGCGCTCTGGGTCACATCCTGCTCGATGCTGAGCATATGGTTGGCGATGCGTTGGGTTACGTCGTTGACTCCTTCCGAGCGGCTGGCAATCTGCTCGGCGTTGTCGCCGATGGTGGTGACCACAGTGGTCAGCTCCTGAATGCTCTGGGCCTGCTGGCACGCTTCTCCTGCCAGTGCCTGGGCCTGCTGCATGGATTGGGACGACTGCGCAGAGAGGGCGCTGCCTGACTGCTGGAAGCGGGAGAAGCTCTGGTTCAGGCTCTGGATCAGCTGATTGAAACTCTGGGCCATCATGCCCAGCTCCGACTCGTCAGAGAAGTCGAGGCGGGTCGCCAGATCCCGATCGGCGGTGATGTGGTGCATGCCATCGGCAGCCTGACGAATGGGGCGACTGATGGAGTGAGCCAGCCAGGCGGAGGCCAGCATGGCGATCCCGCCGATGGCGAGCGACACCATGATGATGAGCTGGCGGGATTCCTGCAGTCCCTCTTCCAGCTCGGCGCTGTTGATCTCGCCAATCAGCAGCCGGTTGAGGGTGGGGATGTAACGTACCGCGATGAGGTAGGTTTGCCCCTCCAGTGTTAGCGCCTCTACGGCCACCTGTTCCCGGGCATTGGGAATAAGCCGCTTGACGGTATCGAGGAAGGATTGCTGGTGGTGGGCGGCCCCCTCCACCTCCTGCTCGGGGTGGATCTCGATATTGCCCTCCATGTCCGCCAGATAGACCTGACCACTCTTGCCGATCCGGTAGCCGCTAATGAGCTTGCTCAGGGCGCTCATGTCGATGGAGGTGCCTGCCACCGCCAGGGTCTTGCCCTCGTGGGTGACGGCGGTGTTGATATAGAGGGAGGCGCGCTTGTCAAAATCGGAGATGTCGAGGTTCAGCTCATAGGGTTTGCTGCGTTTGAGAAAGCCGAAAAACCACCCATCTTTCGGGTCTGATTCGCTCAGCGATTTCTGGGCGGTGGGGCCGCCGCTGAAGTTGATCAGGGTGTTGCTCTGGCGGGGGGCGATAAAGACGTTGCCGCCGATCCGCCGTTGCAGATCCTGAAAGTAGCGCTCCATGGCGGGCCACTCTTGCTCTGGCATGCCAGCGGTCAGCCAGTCGATGACAAAACGGTTGCTGGCCAGCGCCTGCGCCTCGGTCAGGTGCTGGATAAGCTGGGCGGTCAGCTGGTTGGCAATGCGATCCACGCTGCTTGGCAGCTCGTAGCGTTCGACCCGCTGCTGGGCCTGACTGTGGGATATCTGCTCGAGGATCAAGGTGATGCAGCTGATGGCGATGGCCATCAGTATCGCTACGCCAGCGAGGATTCGGGTGCGGATCCCGAGCCCTGACCAGAGTGAGTGCAGTGTAAAACGGTGTATCGCCCTGTCCATATCGCTCTCCTCATAAATAAGGTCGCATATGCGACCCAGATGATGATTATAGATAGAGAACTCAATTGCGTTGTGGTGGATGGTGACAACAGAGAGCGGCAGAAAATCAGGAGGGAGCAATTAGCGGGGAAGGGGGCAGAAACCGGCAAGGGAAAGCATAAAAAGAGAGGCCGACATTGCGGTCGGCCTCTTGGGTGTTTATCTCAACGGAATGTCGGATGCCCGATCAATCCTCTTCAGCCCAACGGCGTGAACGCTCAACTGCTTTTTGCCAGCCGCTGTAACGTTTGGCGCGATCGTCTCTGTCCATCTGCGGGATGAACTCGCGGTCCACGCTGAACTTGTCTTCCAGCTCGTCCGAGCTTTTCCAGAAGCCGACGGCCAGACCTGCCAGGAAGGCGGCACCCATGGCGGTGGTCTCGATACGGGTCGGACGTACCACCGGGGTGTGCATCATGTCAGCCTGGAACTGCATCAGGAAGTCGTTAGCCACAGCACCACCGTCTACTTTCAGGGCTGCCAGCTTGATGCCGGAGTCCTGCTGCATCGCATCCAGCACGTCGCGGCTCTGATAGGCGATGGATTCTAGCGCAGCACGGATGATGTGGTTGCGGTTGGCACCACGGGTCAGACCAACCATGGTGCCGCGAGCATACGGATCCCAGTAGGGCGCGCCCAGACCAACGAAGGCCGGTACCAGATAGACGCCGTTGGTATCGCCCACCTTGGAGGCGAAGTAGTCGGTGTCGCGGGCATCGTGGATGATCTTCAGCTCGTCACGCAGCCACTGGATGGTGGCGCCGCCCATAAACACTGCACCTTCCAGCGCGTAGTTCACTTCCCCTTTCGGGCCGATGGCAACGGTAGTCAGCAGGCCGTTGCTGGAGCGAACCGGCTCGGTGCCGGTGTTCATCAGCATGAAGCAGCCGGTGCCGTAGGTGTTTTTGGCCATCCCTTTTTCAAAGCAGAGCTGGCCGAACAGGGCAGACTGCTGGTCACCGGCAATACCGGCGATGGGGATGCGGGAGCCGCCGCCACGGGTGGTGTAGCCGTACACTTCGGAAGAGGGTTTCACTTCCGGCAGCATGGACATGGGGATGCCCAGCTCGTCCAGCATCTTCTCGTCCCACTTCAGCTCGCGGATGTTGTAGAGCATGGTACGGGAGGCGTTGGTCGGGTCAGTGACGTGAACTTCGCCATTGGTCATCTTCCAGACCAGCCAGGTGTCGATGGTGCCGAACAGCAGTTCGCCGTTCATCGCCTTCTCGCGGGCACCTTCCACATTGTCGAGGATCCACTTCACTTTGGTACCGGAGAAGTAGGCATCCAGCACCAGACCTGTGTTCTCGCGAACGTACTCTTCCAGACCACGTGCTTTCAGCTCCTCGCAGATGGCGGCGGTGCGGCGGCACTGCCAGACGATGGCGTTGTAGATGGGCTTGCCGGTGGCCTTTTCCCATACCACTGTGGTTTCACGCTGGTTGGTGATACCGATGGCGGCGATCTCTTCGCTGCGCAGGCCGGTCTTGGCCAGCACTTCGGTAAAGACGGAGGATTGGGTCGCCCAGATCTCCATCGGGTCGTGCTCTACCCAGCCCGCTTTCGGGTAGTGCTGGGTGAATTCGCGCTGGGAGGTACCGACAATGTTGGCATCCTGATCAAACACGATGGCGCGGGAAGAGGTGGTTCCCTGGTCCAGAGCGACGACATATTTCTTTTCAGCAGACATGATGTTCTCCACGTTTCTATTTTCCACGTTTTTATACGTTGGAGGGGGCCGCTCTTATCTTATGCGGCAGCCTCTTCTTTGGCGGTTTGGGTCGCTTGCTCGGTGGTGACGACACGGTTGCCCGGGACGCAGGGAGCCAGCACTTTGACATACAGAGCGGTACCAATCTGGGCGCCAACGATGGGGCCAAGGATTGGAACCCAGAAGTAGGGGTTGTCACGACCACCGGTCAGGGCAACATCACCCCAGCCAGCAAAGAACGCGAACAGTTTCGGACCAAAGTCACGGGCCGGGTTCATGGCAAAACCGGTTAACGGGCCAAGGGAGGCACCGATCACCGCGATCAGGATACCGATCAGCAGGGCGGCCGCGAAACCTTTGGGGGCGCCGTTGTTGTTGTCACCCAGCGCCATGATGCCCAGCATCAGGACGGCGGTGATCACCAGCTCGACGGCAAAAGCTTGCATATTGGTCAGCAGGGCATTGGGGTAGGTGGAGAAGATCCCGGCGGTACCGAGGCTCTCGACGCTGCCGCGCACCACGTTATGGGTCACTTCCCACTGGGTGAAAAGGTTACCATAAAGGAAGTAGACAAGGGCCGCGAAGCAGAAGGCACCGGCCATCTGGGCGATGATGTAGGGCACCACCTTGCGCTTGTCGAAACCGCAGAAGGTCATCAGCGCCAGGGTTACAGCCGGGTTCAGGTGAGCACCTGAAATGCCGCCGGTCACATAGATGGCGATGGCCACACCCAGACCCCAGGTAATGGAGATTTCCCACTGCCCGAAGTTGGCGCCTGCCAGCACCAGTGCCGCCACACATCCGACGCCGAAAAATATCAGCAGGCCGGTTCCGATAAACTCGGCGATGCACTCGCCAAGCAGGGTATTGGGTCTTTGTATGCTCATACTTTTGTTCCTTATATCCACCCGTAGAGGTTTGATGTTCCGTTTTATCTTTTTGTGTCTATCCGTTGCTGCCGAACACGTTTCCTTGTTGTTTTTGCGTCTTGCGCAAACGTTATGCTCGTTTGCGCTCGTTATCGGTCGTGACAGAAAATAACCCTTCCCAATAATTTCACCATCCCCCCTCCATAGGAAATGTGGACAAGATCCCACTCATTGCTAAGAAAATGTGACGTAAAGCATCTTGATAACCACTGATTACCACTTAGGGGGTAGCTTGCAGCCCTTGCCACACAAGGGCTGGCGCTTGCTGAGTGATTTCTCATTTGGAGCTTTTATTTGTAATAAAACTGCAATATTTGAGCATGCATCACAGATTAAATGAGCGCATATGAGCACAATAGGCTCGCTTACGAATCAGTGGACTCACATGATTCGTTGGAATGGTCAGGGCATCCTCAACCGCCCATAACAACAATAAGGAAGCAGAACATGCTTAGTCTCTTCAGGCCTGCGGCGCACATCGACAGGCTCCCGGCTGACAAGGTCGACCCCTTCTACAAACGCATGCGTTGGCAGGTGTTTTTCGGGATCTTCTTCGGTTACGCCGGCTACTACCTGGTACGGAAAAACTTCAGTCTGGCGATGCCCTATCTGATCGAGCAGGGCTTCTCCCGTGGTGATCTCGGTTTCGCGCTCTCCGGGGTCTCCATCGCTTACGGTTTGTCCAAGTTCCTGATGGGGAACGTCTCTGACCGTTCCAACGCCCGTTACTTCCTCTCCGCCGGTCTGCTGCTCTCGGCTGCCATCATGTTCATGATGGGTACCATGCACTGGGCCACCTCCAGCATTGCCATCATGTTTGTGCTGTTGTTCCTGAACGGTTGGGCACAGGGCATGGGCTGGCCGCCCTGCGGTCGCACCATGGTGCACTGGTGGTCACAGAAAGAGCGCGGTGAAGTGGTTGCGGTCTGGAACGTGGCACACAACGTGGGTGGCGGCATGATTGGCCCGCTGTTTATCCTCGGGATGGGCTGGTTCAACGACTGGCGCAGCGCCTTCTATGTGCCTGCGGCAGCGGCGGCCGCCATCGCGGTGATCGCCTTCTTCGTGATGCGTGATACCCCGCAATCGGTCGGTCTGCCTCCCATCGAGGAGTACAAGAACGACTATCCGAAGGATTACAACGAGAGCCACGAGCAGGAGTTCTCCGCCAAGGAGATCTTCGTCAAGTACGTGCTGCACAACAAACTGCTGTGGTACATCGCGATCGCCAACGCTTTCGTTTACCTCATTCGTTACGGTGTGCTGGACTGGGCGCCAACCTACCTGAAAGAGGCCAAGCACTTCACCGTCGACAACTCCTCCTGGGCTTACTTCCTCTACGAGTGGGCCGGTATTCCGGGTACCCTGCTGTGTGGCTGGATCTCTGACAAGATGTTCCAGGGCCGCCGCGCCCCGGCCGGTATCCTGTTCATGGTGCTGGTCACCCTGGCTGTGCTGGTTTACTGGTTCAACCCGGCCGGCAACCCGACCATCGACATGATGGCGCTGGTGGCTATCGGCTTCCTGATCTACGGCCCTGTCATGCTGATCGGCCTCTATGCTCTTGAGCTGGCACCGAAGAAAGCAGCCGGTACTGCGGCAGGTTTCACCGGTCTGTTCGGTTATCTGGGCGGCGCCGTGGCAGCCAACGCCATGCTGGGTTATACCGTTGACCACTTCGGTTGGGATGGCGGCTTCATGGTGCTGACCGTCTCCTGCGTGCTCTCCATCATCCTGCTGGCGATGACCCTCAAGCATGAGAACATTGCCGTTGCGGCCAAGAAAGCGGCTGCCCATAAGGCATAAAACGTGATCCTCAGCTTATTGATCCCAAAGGGGATCAGGTAAACTGCCAAAAGGCCCCGCATCTGCCGGGGCCTTTTTTTGTCTCATCATCGGAGTGCAAGCGTGAAGCAAACCCAACGACATCTGGAGATCCTGGACGTCCTGACGCGGCAGGGATTTGTCTCGACCGACGATCTGGTGACCCACTTTGACGTCAGCCCCCAGACCATTCGCCGGGATCTGAACGATCTCGCCGAACAGAACAAGATACGGCGCCATCATGGCGGTGCCTCCCTGCATTCGAGTACCGTCAATACCGCCTACAGCGCCCGTAAAGTGATGCAACTCAAGGAGAAAGAGCGCATCGCCCGCGAGGTCGCGGCCAATATTCCCGACGGTTCATCGCTCTTTATCGACATAGGTACCACCACCGAGGCCATTGCCCGTGCCCTGCTCGATCACCGCGAGCTGCGTATCGTCACCAACAACCTCAACGTGGCCAGCATTCTGACGGCCAAGGATGACTTCACCGTCATCATTGCCGGCGGCGAGATCCGCAACCGCGATGGTGGCATCGTGGGGGAGGCGACCCGCGACTTTATCGGTCAGTTTCGCATGGACTATGGCGTCATCGGGATTTCGGGGATCGACAATGACGGCTCCCTGCTCGATTTCGACTATCACGAGGTGAAGATCGCCCAGGCCATCATCGCCCACTCCCGTCAGGTGTTCCTGGCCGCCGACCACACCAAGTTCGGTCGCAATGCCATGGTCAATCTGGGCAATCTCAGCCAGATCCACGCCCTCTTTACCGATCAGGAGCCACCGGAAAAGCTGACGCGATTGATGGCGCAACACCAGATCGCTTGCCACATCTGCTAACGGCGAAACACGCCAAGGCTGTGCCGGTCGCCCGTCAGGGCGGCCTCCTTTCTCTCCCCCAGCACCGCACTCATCTCACCCCTTTATGGGTATTGCCAAAACCACTATTCAATCTGGTTTTTTTGGCTAGTAACCCGCCGATGTTGGCCCGGCGCCATTCGGTTACTTGCCGTACCACTTTTGCCACTTCTGGCGGGCTGTGGCGATCACACTTTCGCCATAAAATGTTCGTTTGTTGTATTTTCATGTTCTAAAATGAGCGAAATCAAACATTGCTGTTATAGCAATCATAAAAATGAAAGTAGGTGAACATGAGCGAACATTATGATCTGGTCGTCGTCGGTGGCGGCATCAACGGGGTCGGCATCGCAGCCGATGCGGCAGGACGGGGTCTGAAGGTTGCCCTGTTTGAGGCGCAAGATCTCGCCTCTGCCACCTCGTCCAACTCCAGCAAGCTGATCCACGGCGGTTTGCGCTATCTCGAGCATTACGAATTCCGGCTGGTGAAAGAGGCGTTGGCGGAGCGGGAGGTGCTGCTCGGTATGGCGCCCCACATCGCGCGTCCCATGCGTTTTCGCCTGCCGCACCGTCCACACCTGCGTCCGGCCTGGATGATCCGCGCCGGTCTGTTCCTCTATGACAATCTGGCCAAGCGCGACAAGCTCAAGGGGAGCTGTGGCGTGCGCTTCCTGCCGCAAGATGGTTTGACCGCAGGGATCAATAAGGGGTTTGAATATTCGGACGCCTGGGTCGACGACGCCCGGCTGGTGGTACTCAACGCCATGATGGCCCGTGACAAGGGGGCCGATGTGCAGACCCGCACCCGCTGCATCAAGGCGATGCGCGGTTCCAAAAACTGGACGCTCACTTTGGAGCGGGAAGGGGGCGAGCAGTTCACCGTCACCTGCCGTGGTCTGGTCAATGCGGCGGGCCCCTGGGTCAAGACCTTCTATGACGAGAGCCTGCACGAGAAATCCCCCCGCGGCATTCGCCTTATTAAAGGCAGCCACATGATAGTGCCGCGCATCCATGAGCGCGAAGAGGCCTATATCCTGCAAAACGAAGACAACCGCATCGTCTTCGTCATCCCTTATCAGCAGGACTACTCACTCATCGGCACCACCGATGTGGAGCACAAGGGCAGTCCGCGGGAAGCGAAGATCAGCGAGGCCGAGATCAATTACCTGTGCAAGGTGGTCAACGCCCACTTCACTCGCCAAATTGCGCCGAAAGATGTGATCTGGACTTACGCCGGGGTGCGTCCGCTCTGTGACGACGAGTCAGACTCGCCGCAGGCGGTGACCCGCGACTACACCCTCGAACTTTCTGGCGAGTCTGACGGTGCGCCGCTGCTCTCGGTATTTGGCGGCAAGCTCACCACCTATCGCAAGCTGGCGCAGGCCGCCTGCAACAAGCTCAAGCCCTGGTTCAGCCAGATGGGGGATGACTGGACGGCGACCAGCCGTCTGCCCGGCGGCGAGTTTGACTGCTCGGTGCGCGAGCTGGCCCGCGCCTTTGCGCTGGAGTTTGACTGGCTCGATGATCGCAGCGCCCTGCGCATTGCCGAGGCCTATGGTGCCCATGCCCGTCTCTGGCTGAAAGAGGATCGCGGCATTCACTTCGGTGGCGGCCTGTACGAGTCGGAAGTGCGTTATCTCATCGAGCGGGAGTGGGCCTGTTCACTGGATGATATCCTCTGGCGCCGCAGCAAGCTGGGGCTGCGCCTGAACGACTCAGAGCAGCAGATGCTGCAGATCTGGCTCGACCAATACCATCAGGCTCTGCGCAAGGCGAGCTGATGAGTGACGGTGGGCAGTGCGCTGCTGTCCACCGCTTTCCATCGTAAATATGCAACAAACCTCTGATAGAACAATTACCTACACACAATAATAAAGAGCATCACATATGAAAAAACTCGCCGTTTCCCTCATCGCCTTGAGCCTTGGGGCCTCCCTCTCATTACCCGTGTTGGCTGCCGATGAAGGCAAGGTGGTGATCGCCCACCGTGGCGCTTCCGGCTACCTGCCCGAGCATACCCTGGAGTCCAAGGCGCTGGCCTATGGCATGGGGGCCGATTATCTGGAGCAGGATCTGGTGATGACCAAGGATGACCAGCTGGTGGTGATGCACGATCACTTCCTCGATGGCATCACCGATGTGGCGGCGCGCTTCCCCGGCCGTGCCCGTCCGGATGGCCGTTATTATGTGGTGGATTTCACTCTGGACGAGGTGCGCTCCCTGCGTATGACCGAACCGTTCCAGCTGGTGGATGGCAAGCAGGTGCCGGTCTATCCGGCCCGCTTCCCGCTCTGGAAGTCAGACTTCAAGATCCACACCTTCCAGGAGGAGATCGAGATGATCCAGGGGCTCAACAAGAGCACCGGCAAGAACATCGGGATCTATCCGGAGATCAAGGCGCCCTGGCTGTTCCGTCACGAAGGCAAGGATATCTCCAAGGCGGTGCTGAAGGTGCTCAAGGAGTACGGCTACACCGGGAAGGATGACAAGGTCTATCTGCAGTGCTTCGATGCCGATGAACTCAAGCGCATCAACAGCGAGCTGATGCCCGCCATGGGTATGGATCTGAAACTGGTGCAACTGATGGCCGAGACCGACTGGAACGAGACCATGGTCTACGACGCCAAGGGCAAGGCGACCCCCTACAACTATGACTGGATGTTCAAGCCGGGAGCGATGAAAACCATCGCCAGCTATGCCGAAGGGATTGGCCCGTGGAAACCGATGATCGTCACCGAGCCGGGCACTTTGGGCAAGCCGGTCTTCACCGGCATGGTAAAAGAAGCCCACGCGGCGGGCCTGAAAGTTCACCCCTATACCTTCCGTCAGGATGAGGGGCAGATCCCGGCCTATGCCAAGGACTTCACCGATCTCCTTAACATCTTCCTCTATCAGGCCGATGTGGATGGGGTGTTCAGCGACTTCCCCGACAAGGCGGTGGCCGTCATCAAGGCCCATCAAGAGGCGGCCAAATAGCACTCTGGCGTCATTTGAATGCAAAGCGAGGCCAATTGGCCTCGCTTTTTGTTTCAGGTTCCCGCAACGGGAGTGTGCGCCCTGTCAGAAAATAGCCAGATCACGTCATGGTGTGCCGGATCTGCATCATTTTACGCAGTTTTTACGTAGCAGATCGCTGGCATGAAATCGGCAGAGCGGTTAGTCTAGCGGCGTTGAACCAACCCCATGAGGTACAGATGAAAACCGTATTGCGTTTTAGCCTGCTGGGCGCCTTGTTGCTGGGTGGCCATGCCTTCGCCGCCGAGCCGAAAAAATTTGATATCAGCATGTTCCCAGCCGCTGACGTGAATCAGGAACGTGTGGTGATCCGCCTGCCTGAAGTCGAGAAAGAAGCCGACATGATGGTCGAGCTGCAGGTCGGCAAAAAGATGATGGTTGATTGCAACGTACCGCGTTTTGCAGGCAACCTGGAACAGCACAGCGTCAAAGGCTGGGGCTACAACTACCTGAAACTGGGCAAAGTCTCCGACCCCATCAGCACCCTGATGATGTGCCCGGATAACCAGCAGAAAGAGACCTTCGTCCAGATCTACGGTCAGGGCTTCTTTGTGAACTACAACTCAAAACTGCCGTTCGTGATCTACGTGCCGCAGGAGTATGAAGTGCGCTACCGTCTGTGGCGTGCCGACAACCTGGCCCAACCGGCCATGATTGAGTAAGTATGTTTGAACCAAAGGTTCAGCTGGTTCACCTGATGTGATAAATAAAGCGCCGTATGGCGCTTTATTTTTGCCTGAACAGTCCAAAAAGTGACATGCAAATTGGCTGTACGTTTACATAAGTTTATTATTTATCAACGTTTTTTGTGTGTTATGCCACAAAATCGGCGTCAGCTATGGGGCAAAGTGACTTCGATAAAAGATATTTATTAACATAGTGAGAAAATTGATTTTGCACTCAGCGATGGCCTGATGATACTTGCCCGCAAAGGTCAAACTAACCAGAAAAAAGAGCACTATGAGCTTCGAATCAGACAAGCGTTTCAACGACTTCAAACATTTTCCCCGTGGCCTGCGTCGCAGTGGCGAATTCACTGTGGCCGAAGCGGACAGTCTGGAAAAGTATGGTACCGCCATGCTGGCACTCTACCAGGGCAACCTGGCACCCCGTGACGATGTCGAGTCCGCCTTCGTCGAGCAGGTCAAATCCGGCGAAGCCGGTGCCAACCCCCATGCCAAGGTGTGGTTCAAGTACCTTAAGGTGATCGGTCCCAAGCGCGTTCATCGCCTCTGCACCGTCGTTGGCGGCGCCAGCGAAGAGAGCAGCGGTGGCGGCAGCTTTGATGTCGGTGGTGGCAGCGGCGGTGGCAGTGACGAGTCCATCGATTAATGGATACCGAGCTGCTTCGGACCTTTATCGAGGTAAGCAAGACCCGGCACTTTGGCCGGGCTGCTGAAAATCTCTACCTGACCCAGTCGGCGGTGAGTTTCCGGATCCGCCAGCTAGAGCAGCAACTGGGTGTCAGTCTGTTTGCCCGTCATCGCAACAACATCCGCCTGACCGCCTCCGGTGAGCGTCTGCTGCCCTACGCAGACGCCATCTTGCACACCCTTGGTCGCGCCAAGCAGGATGTGGCGCTCTCGCCAGGATTCAGCCAGCAGTTGGCCATCGGCGCGCCCGCGGTGTTCTGGGAGCTCGATTTCAACGACTGGCTCAATCATATCTATGCGCTGGCGCCCGGTTTGGCGGTGCGGCTGGAAACGGCTTCCCGCGAGCACCTCTGCCGCCAGTTGCTGGAGCGTTCCCTCGATCTGGCCCTGCTCTCCGAGCCCACCAAGATCGACGAGATTGCCCTGCATCCCATCGGTGAGCTGGTGTTCGAGCTGGTGAGCCGGGATCCGGCCGCCAATGCCGACAACCTGATGCAGATGCCGCACATCCACCTCGACTGGGGTACCAGCTTCGAGCCGCAACCCAGCCGCTTGCAGAGCCTGCAAAAGACCCCGGTGCTGCACTCCAGCTCTGCCAGCATGGCGCTGCAATTTGTGCTGGCCAATGGTGGCGCTGCTTACCTGCCACGGCGGATGGTCAGCCCCTTCCTCGAGAAGGGGGCGCTCCATCTGGTGGAGGGGGGCCAGCCGCTGAGCCGTCCGCTCTATCTTGCCTATCTGGAGAAATCCGATCGCCGGGAGCTGATCGATCAGTTGCTGACCCTGCCACTGGGTTGGCACGACGCCGAGCTGCGTCTCAACGTCGAATAAGCGTCGAGTGTTATCCAAGAAAGAGCCCACCCCACGGTGGGCTCTTCTGTTTGGGGAAAATTGCAGGGAGCGAAGTCACGTAATTGGCGCGGGAGGCTTGGCGTCATCGGTCTGTAACGGTACCTTTTCAGGCTGTTTATCCGATTGAGCACTGACAGGGATGGATTGTAATTGATCGACTTTAGTCACCCCGAATGGCGGGCACTGGCGCAGCAGTTGCTGAGCCACTCACCTGTGGTGATCCGTGGCCGCCAGTGGCAACCGCTGGTGGGCCTGCTCAAGGATAACCAGCTGCTGCTCGCCCATGGCAGCCACAGCTATGAGCTCACCCCGGCCGGACGGCGCTATCTCACCCGCGAGCTGATGCTGGCCGAGATCGCCACCGCGCCCCCCGAGCCCGAGGAGTGGTTGCATGCTCAGGGCTGGCAATTGGGGGAGCAGGTCAACGAACGGGTGCTGGCGGCGCTCTATCGCAAGAGCGAAGTGAACTTCACCCCCAACGAGCAGATCGATTTCGAGGACAAGGGGATCCGGCTCTGTGCCGATCAGCTGTTGCGCTTGCGCGCCGCCCAGCCGTTCAGCCTCTTTTTTAGCGGCGGCACCCTGATCGACGCAGCCCCCTGGTTGCAGGCGCTGGGGGAGGTGGCGCTGCCCGAGCGCACCCTGGCGGGTCTTGGCAAGATCCTGTGGGGGGAGGGGAGTATCGAGCGGGTGATCACCACCGACAGCGTCGGCGCCTTTGCCGAGCTGCCTCTTGAACACGGCACCTTGCTGGTGTGGGCTCCCCCATCGGCTCCTCTAGCCTTGCAGCAGGTGGTGGCCGCCTTGCCCCCCAATGTGCTGTGGAGTCATCTCACCGCCCTCGACCCTGCAGGGGTGGATCGGCTGCAGGCGCTGGCCCAGCGCTTGGGTCGTCCGGCCAGCTGGTGGCTGCCCCGTGATCTGGCCCCCATTCTCAGTGCATATGCCCAACCTTTGACTGAGGCCCGGCCCTGGGAGCCGAGCCGGATCCCCAAGCCATTGTTAGCAGTTTGTAGCGGTTTGGTTGAGTCCAATGGTGGCTTGTCGGCCGAGGTGTGTGCGCTGGCGCCAGCGTGGCATGCCGTTGGTTGAAATTGGCCTGAAAGCGAGCCAAAAAGCGGTTTTCCCCCATTGAACGCGGTGATATAAAGAGTTGACGAAGCGCTCGCCAGATGAGCGCTTTTGTTTATCAAGCCGCTTTGCCACCCAACGAACTCAACGGAATACAGGGAATACCATGTTTGAAAAGGTTGTTGCCGCCCCAGCGGATCCGATCCTGGGCCTGACCGAAGCCTTCCGCGCTGACTCTCGCAGCCACAAGATCAATCTGGGCGTAGGGATCTACAAGGACGAGTCCGGTGCCACCCCTATTCTTCACTGCGTCAAGAAAGCCGAGCAGAAGCTGCTGACCGACGAGAAGACCAAGAACTACCTCGGTATTGAAGGCAATATCGAATATGGCCGCATCGTGCAGCAACTGCTGTTCGGGCAGCACTCTGCGCTGGTTGCCAGCGGCCGCGCCAAGACCGCGCAAGCGCCGGGCGGTACCGGTGCCCTGCGTATCGCGGCCGAATTCGTGGTGCGCAACGGTCTGGCCAAGACCATCTGGATCTCCGATCCCACCTGGGCCAACCACGTCAGCGTATTCCAGGCCGCGGGCCTGACCGTCAAGTGGTACAAGTACTATGACGCCGCCACCAAGGGGCTCGATTTTGCCGCGATGCAGGCTTCGCTGGCCGAAGTGCAGCCGGGTGAGCTGGTGCTGCTGCACGGCTGCTGCCACAACCCGACCGGTATCGACCCCACTAGCGATCAGTGGCGCGCGCTGGCCAAGCAGAGTGCCGCCGCCGGCTGGTTGCCGTTGTTTGACTTTGCCTATCAGGGTTTTGCCCGTGGTATCGAAGAGGATGCCGAAGGCCTGCGTATCTTCGCCGAGTGCCATGACGAGCTGCTGGTGGCGAGCTCTTTCTCCAAGAACTTCGGCCTCTACAACGAGCGGGTCGGCGCCTTCACGCTGGTCAGCGCGACCAAGGAGATCGCCGATGTGGCCTTCACTCAGGTCAAGACAGTCATTCGTGCCAACTACTCCAACCCGCCGTCACACGGTGCCGCCGTGGTTACCGCCGTGGTGAGCGATCCGGCTCTCTATGCCGAGTGGGTCGAAGAAGTGGCTGCCATGCGGGTGCGCATTCGCGAGATGCGCGAATTGCTGGTAGAGAAGCTGGCTGCCCTCGGCGTGAGCCAGGATTTCAGCTTTATCCGCGAGCAGAACGGCATGTTCTCCTTCTCCGGTCTCACCAAGGATCAGGTGGAGCGCCTCAAGAGCGAATTTGCCATCTACATCGTCGGCTCCGGCCGGATCAGCGTGGCAGGGATTACCCGTGCCAACATTGATCCCCTGTGCGAGGCGATCGCCAAGGTGCTGTAATCGCATCGCCTGATGCTCTGGCACTATGCGGCACCATGCCATGAAAAAGCCCGTCACCTTGGTGACGGGCTTTTTTGATCGCCAACGGCTGATCGCTAAACAATGGGAAGGGGGATTCAGTGGTGGCGGGCACCTTGCCACAGTTTGCGCAGTTGCAGCAGCAGCGCGGTCAGGGCGCCGCCGCTCAGGGCTGTGAGCACCGCCAGCAGCAGGCTGCCGAGCAGGAACGGGGGCACCAGGGTCGCAGCCTCCTGCTCCAGCCAATGGAGGGTCCAGGTAAGGTGGAAGGGCTCCGGCGTCTGGTGCAGCACCAGACAGCCGGTGCGATAGGCGTAGAGATACATGAATGGCAGGGTCAGCGGATTGTTGAACCAGACTGCCAGCAGCGCCAGCGGCAGGTTGAGGCTGAATGCCAGCGCCAGACCGACTGCGATAAGCGAGTGCATCGGGATGGGGAACCAGCAGGCGAAGATCCCGGCTGCTACCGCGCCGCTCAGGGCGCGGGTTCCCCCTTGCCAGAGTGCTGGGGCAAGCAGTCGTTCACCAAACAGGGCAAACCACTTCTGCTGGCGCAGGGTATCGGGATCGAGCTTGAAGCGGGCAAACCAGCGACTCAGCATGGGCGGGCCATCTTGCGTTTTTGCCACTGGCGCACCGTGCTGATCCGCCAGAAGGTGCGGATCAGGGTGTAACCGATAAGAGAACTGAGCAGGGCCAGGATCAGCGAGCCCAGCAACAGCGGCGGTGCCACAGTCCCCAGCACCGAGACCAGCCACTCCCAGGTGAACTCAATCTCTATCTGCTGCGCCGAATGTCCCAGCAGCTGGCAACCCACCAGATAGGCGCCATAGAGCAGGGGCGGCATGGTAAAGGGGTTGGAGAGCCAGACCAACGCCACCGAGAGCGGCAGATTGACCCGGCACAGGATG
Source organism: Aeromonas sp. R2-2 (assembly GCF_040908355.1). Classification (NCBI taxonomy): domain Bacteria; kingdom Pseudomonadati; phylum Pseudomonadota; class Gammaproteobacteria; order Aeromonadales; family Aeromonadaceae; genus Aeromonas; species Aeromonas sp. R2-2. The sequence goes on from NZ_JBFODQ010000018.1 coordinate 24,281, forward strand.
GCGCCACCGGCGGCCAGCAGCATCTGGCAGGGGAGCGGCACCCAGGCCATGAAGAGGCCCACCGCAAATGCCCCGGCGGCCGAGCGGCGGTTGAGGTGCCAGAGGTTGGCATCGAGCAGCAGTTTGCCGAACAGCCGCAGGTGCTTGTGTTCTTTCAGGGTTTGCTGATCGGGCATCCAGCGTTTAATGAGTCGTTTGGGCATATTGAAACCTTGCTAAATACTTGCTCCATGGATCTGCGTCTGTTGTCGTTTGCCCTGGGGGCAAGCTCCTCACTGCTCTGGCCATGGTTACCTTCACTCGCATGGGGGGGCCTGTTGCTGTCCCTGCTGATCCCCCTTGCATATTGCCGTGCCTGGCGGTGGCTGTTTCTCCTGCTCGGCATCCTCTGGATGCAGGCCAATCTTGCCTATCGGCTGGCCTGGCTGGAGCGGTTGGGCGATCAGACGAGCCACATGATAACCGCACAGCTGCAAAGTGCAGAGCCCGAGGGGGATAAATTTGTCCGGCTGCTGCTGCGGGTGAGCACCCTCGACGAGCAACCGGTGACACCTGAGCCCCTGATCCGGGTCAATGCCTACCAAGCATTGCCAGCCATGACAGTAGGTAGCCGGATCACCCTGGTGACCTCGCTGAAACCGGCTCACGGTCTGGCCAACGAGGCGGGGCTGGATGGGCGGCGTCTGCTGCTGGGCAAGGGGATCACCGCCACCGGCAATTTGCGCCGGGTGATCGACATTCAACAAGCACCTGTGGGGTGGCGCGAACGCTGGTTGGGCGCGGCGACCGAGAGTTGGCGTCCGCTTGACTATGCTCCCTTGCTGGCGGCGCTCACTTTTGGCGAGCAGAGCGGCATCACGGATGCCCAGTGGGAGCTGTTTCGCGGTAGCGGCCTGACCCATATCATCGCTATTTCAGGGCAGCACATCGCGCTGGTGGCGGTGCTCGGCTGGTGGCTGGGCAGGTTGTTTGGCTTGCGCGGCGCCATCATCACCTCCCTGCTGTTTGCCGCCGTCTACAGCACGTTGGCCGGGTTTGCGGTAGCCACCGAGCGGGCCCTGATCATGGTGCTGGTGTGGAGTGTGCTGCGCTGGAGCCGGCGAGAGTGGCCGGCCTGGCGCATCTGGCTGTGGGCCTTTGTGGTATTGACCCTCTGGGATCCCTTCGCCCTCTATTCGGCCGGCTTCTGGCTCTCGTTTCTGGCTGTGGCCATCTTGCTGCTGGTGGGATATGTCCACGACAAGCCGGGGCTCTGGCAGATCCAGCTCTGGCTGCTGCTCGGTCTGCTGCCGTTGCAACTGACGTTGTTCGAGGGGATAGCGCCCCTTGCCATGGTGATCAACCTGTTGGCGGTGCCGCTCTTTTGTATCGCCATCATCCCGCTGGCCCTGATCGGTGTGCTGCTGGCGCCGCTATCCACCTCGCTCGCCTATGGCCTGTTCTGGCTGGCGGATCTGGGGCTCGGGTGGGTGCTGACGATCCTGAGCTGGCTGGCCGATCAACTGCAACTGTGGTGGCCACTACCCGGCTGGTGGCTGCCGCTTTGCACCCTGCTGTTGCTGCTCTGGTTCGCCGCGCAGTGGCGCCCGGCACGCTGGCTCTGGCTACCGGGCGCCCTTGCGCTGGTGTTGGCGTGCTGGCCTGATCCGGCCCGCTGGCAACTGCGGGTGCTGGATGTGGGGCAGGGGCTGGCGGTGCTGATCAGCAAGGGGGAGCGTGCCATCCTTTATGACACTGGTGATCGCTATCCCGGAGGCTACAACATGGCGGACGCGGTGATCCTGCCCCAGCTGAGCCATCTGGGGATCCGGGTCATCGATCGCCTCATCATCAGCCACAAGGATCGGGACCATGCCGGCAATCGCAAGCGACTGCTCAGCGCCATGCCGGTGCGCTACGAGCTCTCCTCTTACCCTTTCAGTGAGGGAACGACGCTCTGCCAGCGTGGGCAACAGTGGCGCTGGCAGGGGCTCTCGTTTGCAGTGCTCTGGCCCGAGCGCCCCGGTGGCGGGCGCAATAACGATGGCTGCGTGGTGCGTATCAGCGATGGCGAGCGCAGCGTGCTGCTCAGTGCAGATATCGAGCGGCAAGCCGAGCAGCGGTTGGTGGCACTGGAGGGAGAGGGGTTGGCCAGCACCTTGCTGGTGAGCCCCCATCATGGCAGCCGCACCTCTTCCACGCCCCCGTTTGTCGCGGCGGTGGCGGCAAAGGATGTGATCCACAGCGCCGGTTTTATGAATCAGTGGGGCTTTCCCCGTCCAGATGTGGTGGCCCGCTATCGGGATGCCCGCCAGTGGATCACCGGTCAGCAAGGGGCGATGCTGGTCGAACCCACCGCAGCGGGCTTGAGCGTCACCGCCGAGCGAGATCTGGGGCCCTGGTACCGGCGCAGTGGTGAGTGGTGGCGACCGCGAGTGTGGTTTGAGCAATAATCCGCCATTTCTGCCGTGTAGGAATGCGATATAGGTGGCGGCGCTTGGTGTAAGCCTGCGCTTTGGCTAGAATAGCCCGTCATTTCCATTACTAACGGCTATTCATGCAACAAGAAACCTCACAAGAGAGCTGGCCAGTATTCAAACGCCTGCTCGGTTATGTCCGTGATCGCAAGCTGGGCCTGGTCGGTGGCATCATAGGGATGCTGGGCTACGCCGCCGTGGATACCACCTTTGTCTACTCCATCAAGCCGCTGATCGATCAGGGCATCAATGGCAACGACAGCACCGTTTTGAAATGGATGCCCTTCTTCGTCCTCGGCATCGTGGCCCTGCGCGGTGTCGCCAACTTTCTCTCCAACTACTGCATGGCCTGGGTCGGCAACCACGTCGTGATGCGTCTGCAACAGCAGGTGTTCAATCACATGGTGGCAATGCCGATGAGCTTCTTTGACCGTCAGAACACCGGTCATTTGCTCTCCAAGGTGACCTATGACGCCAGTCAGGTCTCCTCGGCTGCGAGCACCACGCTGGTGACCCTGGTGCGGGAAGGGGCGACCGTGGTCGGTCTGCTCGGCCTGATGTTCTGGCACTCTTGGCAGCTGTCGGTAATTTTCCTGGTGGTTGGCCCGCTGGTGGGGGTCATCATCGGCCTTATCAGCCGTCGTTTCCGCCAGATCAGCCGTCACATTCAGCAGGCGGTGGGGGATATCACCACCTCCACCGAGCAGATGCTCAAAGGGCACAAAGAGGTGCTGATGTTTGGTGGCCAGAAGGTGGAAGAGAAACGCTTCTTCCAGGTCAGCAACAACATGCGCCAGCAGACTATGAAGATGGTCGCCGCCGATGCCATCGGCAGCCCGGTAGTGCAGATGGTTGCCTCCATCGCGCTGGCGGCCTTCCTCTACGTCGCGACCATTGACAGCGTCAAATCAACCCTGACTGCCGGTACGTTTACCGTCATGATCACCTCCATGATGATGCTGCTCAAGCCGCTGAAAAGCCTGACCGACGTCAACAACCAGTTCCAGCGTGCCATCACCGCCTGCCACAGCCTGTTTGGCCTGCTCGACACCGAGCCGGAGCAGGATACCGGCACCCGCACTCTGGAGCGTGCCCGCGGCGAGATCGAGTTTCGCAACGTCACCTTCACCTACCCGACCAAGGATACTCCGGCGCTGCACAACGTCAGCTTCAAGGTGGAGGCGGGTAAATCGGTGGCGCTGGTGGGCCGTTCCGGCTCTGGCAAGAGTACCATTGCCAGCCTGCTGACCCGCTTCTACGACATCGATCAGGGCGAGATCCTGCTGGACGGCATCAACATCCGCGAATACAAGTTGAGCGAGCTGCGCAAACAGTACGCGCTGGTCTCCCAGCATGTCCACCTGTTCAACGACTCGGTGGCCAACAACATCGCCTACGCGGCAGAAGACAAATACAGCCGCGACCAGATCGTGCAGGCCGCCCGTATCGCTCATGCCGACGAGTTCGTCAGCAAGATGAGCAACGGGTATGACACTGTGGTTGGCGAGAACGGTGCATCCCTCTCCGGTGGTCAGCGCCAGCGTGTTGCCATTGCGCGGGCTTTGCTGCGCGATGCGCCGGTTCTGCTGCTGGATGAGGCCACCTCGGCCCTCGATACCGAGTCCGAGCGCCACATTCAGGCGGCTATCGACGAGCTTTGCAAGGCGCGTACCTCGCTGGTGATCGCCCACCGTCTCTCCACCATCGAGAAGGCGGACGAGATCCTGGTGATCGACGAAGGTCATATCGTCGAGCGCGGTAACCACGAAGCATTGATGGAGCAGCGCGGCACCTATGCCCAGCTGCGCGCCATTCAGTTTGGCAACGCGGGAAGCAAGGCCTGATGCTGGAACGGCTCTGGTATCGCAAAAGTGGCTGGCGCTGGTTGCTGGCCCCCTTTGCCCTGCTGTTTGCCATCATCAGCGGCACCCGCCGCTACGCCTATCGTCACGGCTGGTGCAGGGGGTATAGCGCCTCCTTGCCGGTGATCGTGGTGGGCAATATTTCGGTGGGGGGCAACGGCAAGACGCCGGTGGTGGTCTGGCTGGTGGAGCAGTTGCAAGCCCGCGGCTATCGCCCAGGGGTAGTGAGCCGTGGTTATGGTGGCAAGGCGCCCCATTACCCCTATCGGCTGGATGAGACCAGCACTACGGCGCAGGCCGGAGATGAGCCGGTGCTGATTGCCCGGCGCTGCGGCTGCCCGGTGGTGGTTGCCCCGAAACGGGCCGACGCGGTACGACTGCTGGAGCAGAGCGGTGAGGTGGATATCATCATCACCGACGATGGTCTGCAGCACTATGCGCTGGCCCGCGACATCGAGCTGGTGGTGGTGGACGGAGCGCGCCGTTTCGGCAACGCCTGCCTGCTGCCGATGGGGCCGCTGCGCGAGCCGGTCACTCGTCTCAAACGGGTGGACGCCATCATCTGCAACGGCGGCGAGCCGGGCAAGGGGGAGTACCCCATGCAACTGGTCGCCGACACCCCGCGCCGGGTGCGCGACGATGTACCGCTTGCCGCCCCCTTGTCGGGGCCGGTTGATGCGCTGGCGGGGATCGGTCATCCACCCCGCTTCTTTGCCACCCTGGAAGGGCTCGGCTATCAGCTGGATCAGCAGGCCGCCTACGGCGATCATCACCCCTTCGATCGGGATGAGCTGGTGGGGCGCTTTGCCAGCAAGCCGCTGCTGATGACCGAGAAGGATGCGGTCAAGTGCCGCGCGTTTGCCCTCGATAACTGGTGGTATCTGCCGGTCAGCGCCGAGTTGCCCGCCTCCTTGCTCAATACCTTGTTGCACAAGCTGAACACGAGTGGAAAGGCGCAAGGCGTAACCAAGGCACAAGATTAATCTCTCTCGCCTGAATGGGGGAGAAGTGGACCAATAGCGGTCCCGTATGGAATATCTGGTTGCTCGACATCCATCGCTGGCGTGATGAAGCCGCCAGCGCGACATCGTTGAAGGAGTATCGTTTTGGCTTTGGACATCAAGTTGCTCGACATCATCGCCTGCCCGGTCTGCAAGGGTAAGCTGCATTACAACAAAGCAGTTCATGAGCTGGTCTGCCGCTTCGACAAGCTGGCCTATCCGCTGGAAGAGGGGATCCCGGTACTACTGGAGAACCGTGCCCGTCCGCTCAACAGCGATGAGCTGCCGTCATGAGTTTCGTCGTCGTCATTCCTGCCCGCTATGCGTCAACTCGTCTGCCGGGCAAGCCGCTGGCGGATATCCATGGTAAACCCATGGTGCAGCACGTGGTGGAGAAAGCTCTGCAATCAGGTGCCGATCGAGTGATCGTCGCCACTGACGATGCCCGGGTACAGCAGGCACTGCTGAGCACCGGCGTCGAAGTGTGCATGACCTCACCGGATCACCAGTCTGGCACCGAGCGTCTGGCCGAGGTGTGCCGTCACTACGGCTTTGCCGCCGATACCATCATCGTCAATGTGCAGGGGGATGAGCCGCTCATTCCGCCCGCCATCATTCGTCAGGTAGCGGATAATCTGGCCGCTGCCACGGCGCCGATGGCGACCCTGTCTGTGCCGATCAAGGATGCCGAAGAGGCGTTCAACCCGAACGCAGTGAAAGTAGTGACTGACAAGGATGGCTACGCCCTCTACTTCAGTCGCGCCAGCATTCCCTGGGATCGGGATCGCTTTGCCAAGAGCCATGAGCAAATTGGTGACCACTACCAGCGTCATATCGGTATCTATGCCTATCGCGCCGGCTTTATCCAGCGTTACGTAGACTGGGCACCGAGCGTGCTGGAGCAGGTCGAGGCGCTGGAGCAGCTGCGGGTGCTCTGGTACGGGGAGAAGATCCACGTCGCCCAGGCCCTTGAAGCACCGCCGGTCGGGGTGGATACCCAGGCCGATCTGGAGAAGGTGCGGGCCTTTTTGGCCAAGTGATGGCCACAGCACTAACGTCATGAAAAACGGTGTCGCAAGGCACCGTTTTTTGTTTTGAAAATTTATATAATTATTTGATTTTAAACGCTAAACATGGGTTTTCTCAAACTTTTGGCGTGCATGGTTTGCCAAAGCGACGAGTTTGGTTATGATGCAAGACGCCCTGTTAACCCTAACCGGGCGGCTAAAACGAGATAAAACGGGGTGTTTGGGTGATAAATGTATTCCTGGTCGATGATCATGAGCTGGTGCGTACAGGGATAAGACGCATTCTTGAAGATGTGCGCGGGATCAAGGTGGTGGGTGAGGCACAGAGCGGCGAGACCGCAGTTACGTTCTGTCGCCAACACCATCCGGACGTGATCCTGATGGACATGAACATGCCGGGTATTGGTGGTCTGGAAGCGACCCGCAAAATTCTGCGGATCCGCCCCGATGTGCGCATCATAGTGCTGACCATTCATTCAGAAAATCCATTCCCCACCAAGGTGATGCAGGCCGGCGCCGCCGGTTACCTGACCAAGGGGGCTGCTCCCGACGAGATGATCCAGGCGATCCGGCTGGTGCACTCCGGTCAGCGCTACATCTCCCCGGAGATTGCCCAGCAGATGGCCCTCAGCCAATTTGCCTCCGCTGACGAGAATCCCTTCAAGTCCCTCTCCGAGCGCGAGCTGCAGATCATGATGATGATCACCAAGGGGCAGAAGGTGACCGATATCTCCGAGCAGCTCAACCTGAGCCCGAAGACGGTCAACAGCTACCGCTATCGTCTGTTCAGCAAGCTGGGGATCAACGGTGACGTGGAACTGACCCATCTGGCCATTCGCTATGGCATGCTGGATGCCGATACCCTCTAATCGGGTGGCGTGTGGTCACAAAGGCGGCGAGTGCCGCCTTTTTGCTTTTCTGCCCCTTTGCTTTTCGGGCGGCGGGGGCAGTATGCTCTGCCCGTCAATTTTTGCCTTTGTGTGAGCCGAGTAGCTGATGACCCTCTCTCCCGAACCTCTCTTCGACAGCAAGGCGTTTCTGAGCGCCGTCACCCATCAGAGTGGCGTCTACCGCATGTATGACAGCGGTGGCACCGTGATCTACGTGGGCAAGGCCAAGGATCTGAAAAAGCGGCTCGCTTCCTACTTTCGCACCAACGTCGACAGCATCAAGACCCGCACCCTGGTGCGACAGATCGCCGATATCCAGGTCACCGTCACCCACACCGAGACCGAGGCGCTGATCCTCGAGCACAATCTCATCAAGCAGTACCAGCCCCGTTACAACGTGCTGCTGAGGGACGACAAATCCTACCCCTGGATCATCATCACCGCGCACCAGCATCCACGCATCGGCGTGCATCGCGGTGCCCGCAAGATCAAAGGAGAGTACTTCGGCCCATACCCCTCTGGCGGCGCGGTGCGCGAGAGTTTGCATCTGATGCAGAAAATATTTCCGGTACGTCAGTGCGAGGATGCGGTCTATGCCAACCGCACCCGTCCCTGCCTGCTTTATCAGCTCAAGCGTTGCGCCGGCCCTTGCGTACCCGGGTTGGTGAGCGAGGCCGAATATGCCCAGCAGGTGGAGCTGGCCAAACTGTTTCTGGCGGGCAAGAACCAGCAGGTGATTGGCGAGCTGGTGGGAAAAATGGAGTCCGCCAGCGGCGATCTGCGCTTTGAAGAGGCAGCCCGCTACCGGGATCAGATCCTGGCGCTGCGCCGGGTCACCGAACAGCAGTCGGTGAGCGGCAACGTGCTGGACGAGCTGGATGTGGTGGGGGTGGCCTTCGAACAGGGGGCGGCTTGCATCCATGTGCTCTTTATCCGTCAGGGCAAGGTGCTGGGTTCGCGTAGCTACTTCCCGAAAGTGCCGGCCGATACCCCGCTCGACGAGGTGGTGCAATCCTTCCTGCTGCAGTTCTATCTGTCGGGGCAGGGGGGGCGGCAGATCCCGAGCGAGGTGCTGCTTGATGTGGCCCTTGAGGACGAGAGCGTCATCGCCGAGACTCTGAGCCAGACCGCAGGCTACAAGGTGCGGGTGGTGAGCCGTACCCGCGCCGAACGGGCCCGCTTTATCAAGCTCGCCTCTATCAACGCCGAGACGGCGCTGCGCTCGCGGCTGGCTCACAAGAGCACCATCACCGCCCGCTACGACCAGCTGGAAGAGCTGCTGGAGCTGGAGCGCCCCATCGCCCGCATGGAGTGTTTCGATATCTCCCACACCATGGGGGAGCGCACCGTGGCCTCTTGCGTGGTGTTCAACCGGGAGGGGCCGCTCTCATCGGAATATCGTCGTTTCAATATCGACGGTATCACTGGCGGTGATGACTACGCGGCGATGGAGCAAGCGCTGGAGCGCCGCTTTGGCAAGCAGCAGGAGCCGGACAAGGTGCCGGACGTGCTGTTTATTGACGGTGGCCTCGGTCAGTTGCGTCGCGCCGAAGAGATCCTGGCCCGTCAGCTGGAGTTTCTCGGCGGTAAATATCCGCTGCTGGTGGGGATTGCCAAGGGGGTCACCCGCAAGGCGGGGTTGGAAACTCTCATCATGGGGGAGAGCCACGAAGAGCTGCATTTGCCGGCAGATATGCCCGCTTTGCACCTTATTCAGCATATTCGCGATGAATCCCACCGTTTTGCCATTACTGGCCACCGTGCCAGACGGGCCAAGGCCCGCACCAGCAGCACGCTGGAGGATATTCCGGGGGTGGGGCCAAAGCGGCGGCAGGCGCTGCTCAAATATCTGGGCGGCCTGCAGGAGGTCAAAAAGGCGAGCGTGGATGAACTGGCCAAGGTACCCGGCATCAGTCAGGAGCTGGCCCAGACCATCCACGATGGCTTGCACAGCGCCTGAGCAGGGTTAGCGGCATGGCAAAATCGCTAACTCCTTGATGCACAAGAGCCGTGACGCGGGGGGGCCGTAAATGCCATAATGGCCCTCGCATTTTGAGAAGATTGATGGATTAAAAAGACCAAGACGGGCGCCAGTGCGGTTGCATCGCAAATCGGCTTTGGCGCACTATGTAGCGACGTACAAGAAGTGGCTGAAAATAATGACAAACATACCTAACCTGTTGACGTTTTTCCGGATTTTGCTCATTCCCGTCTTCGTCATCCTGTTCTATCTGCCTTATCAATGGTCCTATCTGGCTGCCGCCATCATCTTTATTCTGGCCGCTGCCACCGACTGGTTTGATGGCTATCTGGCCCGTAAGCTCAATCAGTCCACCGCCTTTGGCGCCTTCCTTGACCCGGTTGCCGACAAGATCATGGTCGCCGCCGCACTGGTGGTCATCGTCGAACACTACAACACCATCTGGGTGACCATCCCCGCCATGACCATGATTGGCCGCGAGATCATCATCTCCGCCCTGCGTGAGTGGATGGCTGAGCTCGGCAAACGCTCCTCGGTGGCGGTCAGCTGGATTGGCAAGTGGAAGACCATGATCCAGATGGTGTCGCTCACCGGTCTTATCTGGCAATACAACGTCTGGATGGTGTGGCTCGCCTATGTGATGCTCTATGTCGCCACCGTGCTCACCTTCTGGTCGATGTTCCAGTACATGAAGGCAGCCTGGGGCGATTTGACCCACCACGCCAACCTGTGAGTCACTTGCGCCGCAAGGTGAGGTTTCCGCTGATTTGAGGCAGGAAACGGCCAAAGGCGCTAAAACTGTTCAAAAAGGGCAAAAAATGCCCGAACGATCAGGTAATTAAATATTTCTGGTTGACTGGGCGAGGAACATCGCTAGAATGCGTCCTCGTAGTCAGGCAGTCAGCCAGACCAATGCGGGAATAGCTCAGTTGGTAGAGCACGACCTTGCCAAGGTCGGGGTCGCGAGTTCGAGTCTCGTTTCCCGCTCCAAATTCAGACAATAGAGAGCCAACTCTCTTTTGCATGGCGCGTTAGCAAAGCGGTTATGCAGCGGATTGCAAATCCGTTTAGTCCGGTTCGACTCCGGAACGTGCCTCCATATTGACAAGCCCGCCACGCGAGCTTGATACCGATTGCGGTGCCCGAGTGGTGAAATCGGTAGACACAAGGGATTTAAAATCCCTCGACGTTCGCGTCGTGCCGGTTCGATTCCGGCCTCGGGCACCATTAAAATCAAAGACTTACGAAGGCCACTAGCAATAGTGGCCTTTTTGTTTTCGGCCAAGTGGCGACAGAGTGGCGACGGCAAAAATGGCCATATTGTTTCTTGAACTCAAAGGGTGTACTGTGTACACCAGTGAGGACAAGTGTTCAGAGTGAGTGATGCGTGAGTCACGCGATTGAATTTATAGAGACGTCGATCTTCACCAGGCAGATAAAAGCCCTAGCGACAGACGATGAGCTTAGAGCATTACAGGCGGAGCTGATTGCTCAGCCAGAAAAAGGCGACTTGATCCAAGGTACTGGTGGCCTGCGAAAAATTCGCATGGCAACAGGCCAGCAAGGGAAAAGCGGCAGTGCCAGGGTGATCTACTTCTTGGCGACCGTTGAGACGATTTATCTGGTACTGGCTTATGCGAAGAGTGAGAAAGAGAGCCTCACTGCCGCAGAAAAAGCAGAGTTGAAGAAATTGACCGCGTTACTGAAAGGCGAGGTTTGATATGAACATGTTTGACGAACTGAAGGCTTCTCTTGAAGAGGCTGTCGAGATCAAGCAGGGTCGCGTAGAGCCTGCCGCACGGACAAAATACGAGGTCACTGACGTCAAGGCCATCCGCCTTAACCTCAAGGTATCACAGCAGGAGTTTGCCCAAGCATTAGGAACGAGTGTGGATACGGTCAAAAGCTGGGAAACCCGGCGCCGCAATCCAACTGGGTTGGCTGCGAAAGTGTTGGGACTCATACAGGATAAGCCTGACCTGTTTCGTGAGTTGGCAGCTCACTGACCTAGGCGCCAAACTTCTAAAAGAAGGCCCCATATTGGGGCCTTCTTTTTTAGGTAATAGTTGGAGTAAGGAGGTAGATAAACGCTATTCTCTCGTACGACGTTGTACGACAGTTTTATTCGTTATTCTACGATTTATTTTTTCTTTCCAAGAAATTTGTGCTGGCGACAGTTTACGTTTCCGGCAGGTATCAATCAGGAAACCATATTCAGTTTCGAAAATGTACCCAAGTTTGTAGGCATGTTCAATTAAGTCTCTGTTGGCATTAGCCTTTGAATCTTTCGCAATACGCTTAAGTCCATCAAATAGATTTCCAGTATCAATCCCGATAAAACGGTTAATACATACGTTGCCTACGTATGTTTTGTTCCCGGTCATGCGATTTTCGATATAACAGTGCTCTTTAATCGCTTGTCCACAAGGACAGTAATCAAACTCTTCGCTTATTTCGATGCCAACAAGAAACCATTCCTTTATTGCCATAGGAAAGTGAGGTGAATTTGACAGTGGCAGTATGTGCTCTTTGAGGCGTTCTAAATTATGTTCCATAAACATCCCTGAATCTAACTATCTAAATTTCATATAGTAAGTTCGGTCACGCATCGTGAATGCGTGACCGGTCACATTATCGGCTGAGCGCTATTGGCTCGCGGTGAAGCCTGAACATACTAATAGCTAGGGCGGCTAGTTCGGCCAGGTGAAGTAGGTATCTGCGACGGCGCGGATGGCCCCGTTCTCGCACAGATGGCTGACTTCAATTAGGGCAAGGGATGCCTGTTTGGCGAGGGGGCAAACATGAGGGGGATGATCAGTGCCAGGCATAAAGTGCCCGGCACCAGAGCAGCGCTATTTTTCAGTGCTGTTTTCTTTTGACGAGTTATCTGAAGTGTCTTTGGGCGCTTTCCATGCCACTTGCTCGACTTGATCATGGCGCAAAAGTCTGACTTGCCCCCCTTGTAGCCGATAGGCGCAATGAACACTATTGCATATCAAACGGATGTGTGGTGTATCGCCGATAATGGGCGATTGTGCCTTGGCATCCTCTGTAGTCAATTGACCGGTTTCCAACCTTTTCGCCCTTGCTTGGGCAGAACTAAAGCCCTCATTGAAACTAAATATTGCGGGTAAGAGAACGAGCATGGCCGGTATGACCAAAATGGCAAACCGATCATAGATAATTTTCAACCAGAGAAAAAAGATAAAAAGCCTTGGCGTTGGCACTAGTGCTCTTCTACGTAAGAATTTCTTTACCTTTGGAAGACGTATTGAGCATAAACGATGGCAATACCATGCCCATCTGAGCCGTAGCCCGACGCATAGGAATAGAACCACGATGATGAATGTTATGGCAACGATGCCCCAGAACACCGGCTTGAGATAGATCTTACCTGCGTCTAGCCATTGCATGTATCCCCAGGCGAGGTATAGGTCAGCAGGCCACGGAAACTCAAAAATTTCCAGCCCATCAACTAGGCATTCGCCAAAGTGATATGCCATTCCAGATAAATAGATACCAGCGGTGATGATCGGTATTGCTGCAAATACCGTCGTCAGGAATGTGGCTATCTTGGCTTGGGGCTCTTTTGGTTCTGGTGACTTTCGTACCTGTTTGAGGTGTTGCCTTAACCAGTGCCAGCGCCCCCAGTTGATCTCTTGATGCTTCTTCATGTATCCCTACGCTGGAAATGACGAGTTTCAAATATGTCCGTTATTGTACTGATAATATGGTGAATGGAAATGTGAGCCAGTAGTTGGGATGTGACTACATAGGTTTTCAATATTTCAGTTTCCAGATCATAGGCGTTACAACTTAACTATATGAAAATAAAAGCCTTTCAGACAATACAAAGTAACCACATAGATCCTGTCCGATCATTCAAACACCCACGAAAATTATGATACTCCTAATAAATTCAACAAGTTATGCGTTCACCGTTGTTATCCAGAGCCCTGTCGAACTGTAAAACCCTGCAATTTCTTTCGATCCTTTCAGATCCTCACCTCGCCCGAGATCCTTTATCTGGCGCGGTCTGGGCCTATGGTTTTGCGGTAATCCACTTTTGCAAAAAATTATATTGGTGCGGCGCGCAGGCGGGAGCGGATGAGCGCGGATTCCGTGGCGCAGACGCCGCCGTGGGCTTTCCGTGACGCTCTGGCTGCTGTGCTTGGCTCTATGCCTCGCGTATGATGTGCGCCTGCCTGACGGTGCCCTACATGCGGCGCCTTTCCCTGGCCATGCTTTGGTGCTGTCAGGCAGATAGAAGAAGGCCCCACAATGTGGGGCCTTCTTCGCTTGGTGGGCTACTCGATGATGGGGGATAGGGTCTGGGCCAACTGGCCAGCTTGCTTGCTCTGGCCGTTGAAGGTATCGGCATTGGTGGGTGCTGGCCCACCGTGGGTATGGCTCGCGGTGGCAGCGGCCAGCTGCTCCACCACGTTCATCAGCTGGAGCAGCAGCCCGAAGATGTTCACCCCCTCGCTACCTATCCATGAACGTGGCGCCTCAAAGTGCTGCAGCTCTCCGACCACACAGCGCCGTAGTTGCCCGATCACCTCCACCAGATCACCGGCTGCAGTGTGGCTCATGTTGCCCAGGCACCCCGCCACCAAGTCATCACCGGCCAGCAGCTCGATGGCCCCGAGCGCCTCGATGCGCTTCATCGCCCCGATCTGCTCCACGCTGTGCTGCAGGGTAGTGAGTCGGTGCTGGCCGAACTCGCCCTGGTAGTCATCCGCCTCGCGGTGCATCAACAGTGCCTTGTCATGCTGGGTGCGGTCAGTGTGGCGGCTCTGGTTGCCCACGGTATCGGTGCGGCTGAACACCTCGGCCCGCAGCTGCTGGAGCTGCTCGCCCGGGGCAATGTCTGGCAGAGGCCAGCCTGAGCCCAGCACGGTGCGAATGAATGGCCTGTCAGCGCGGCCGAAGGCAAACCCCAGCTCGACGATGGTCCCCTCGATGGGGAACTGCAGCAGCCCCTGCTCGGACCCGCCGAACATTACCGGCAGTGGCACGGCGCGATAGAGCGGGGCGGCCTTGTCCGGCTGGCCATCTTCCCCCAGCAGTTGCACGTCCACCGCATAGCGCGGGCGAAACGGATCATTGAGCTGGCCAGCGGCTGCGTTGTCGCTGATGGCCTCGACCCGCCCGAACTTGGGCAGGTGCATCTGGTCGGCCAGCTCCGGGAACTCGCCCTCCATCTTGCGCCGCTCCGGCGACTTCACCGGTTTACCTGGTGTCGCCGTGGTGAGGGTCATCTCGTCACCCTTCAGGCGTACACGTACCACCCGCTTACCGTTGACGAGTGCGCCCGGGCGCATGGCCGGGATCGGCGCCGTGGTGAGGGTGTTGCCCGCCTGACGGCCAGAGAAGGCCGGATCCAGCTCTACCGCCCGCTCGGCCCAGCGGCTGTGGGCGTGACTACCGACGAAGATGGCGCCATCCGGTTGCTGATGCCAAATGAAGTCCGGCACCGCAAAGGCGCGACCGGCGTTGTTCAGCAGCTGATAGCCGGTGCCGGCGCTGGTGAAATTGGGGATAGGCCGATCGGTATAGTCGGCCCCATCCGGCAGCAAAAAGGTGAGCTTGGTCTGGTCGCTCAACCAGGCCAGCAGGCTGCGCAGAGTGGCGTGCTGAAGGCTCACCGGAAACGCGCTCCCCAGCATACCGGCCAGTTCGCGGCACAGCAGTTTGCAGGCGCCATTGCTGGCGGGCTGCACGTCATACACATATCCGGTAAACCAGCGCCGCAGCTCGCCGTTGTAGCCCAGATCCACGGTCAGGGTTTGCCCCTTATTGGCGTTCCCCTCGATGGTGAGGGCGGCGCGGCCGCCGGCGCAGAGATCCAGCACGATATCGTGGTCGATGAGGTTGGCCGGTTGGCCGCCCAGGGTGAGGTTGGTCGAGAGTTTCACGCCATCAGGTCTCCCAGTTTGTTATCCAGCCCCTTGATGGCCTGCTCCCATGAACTCAGCTGCTCCTGCTCGGAGGCAGGCGCTCCCTCTGACGGCTTGGCCGGTTTGGTGTTGGCGTTGCCCTGGCCCACGGTGGCCGGTGCCTTGGGCATCCGTTGTTCCCGCTTCTCGGGTACCGAGTTGTGTTCGCGCAGGGTGAACTGCACTTGCCACGCCAGCAGCCCCTCCTGTTCGCTGGCAGTGATGCGCCCGGCAAACTTGGCCTGACGCACCTTGACCGACTTGGCCAGCAGCGACCCGACCCGGTAGATGTGGCGCTTGCCGCCATCACTTTTGGCGTCGGCCAACTCAAACAACCGGCTCAGGGTCTGCTCATCCTTGAAGGGGACCAGGCCCGAGATATCGAGCTCCTTGGCTTTGGCCCCTTGCTCCGAGCTGCTGGTCGAGCTGGTCTGGCCGCTGCTGTCCTTGTCCTGAAACTGCAT